>DASWYF010000035.1 GCA_036405135.1 Verrucomicrobiia bacterium
TGGCGGCCAGCACGCAGGCGCAGGTGCTGTTCACGGACACGGCCCGCAACAACACGGTGGCCAACCCCCTCCTCAAGGGCATCAGCCGCACCGATGATGGTGGTCTGGACCCGCGTCCGGCAACCGGCAGCCCGGCATTGACGACCAGCCGCATTCCCTCAGATTCGTTCTACACGCTGGCGAACTACAAAGGCGCGTTCAGCGGCGTCAACTGGGCGGCTGACTGGACCGCGCTCGGCGCAGAACGCATCATGAGCGGCAGTGGTGCAGGCGCTCCGCAATCTATCACGATCCCGGTTCGCGGTCCCAGCTCATCCCAAGATCCCCAGGTGGAAGCCTTGGTTGCGGGCGTGGACTTCACGGCCATCATCACCGTCGGTGACACGGCAGCTAACAGCCCCGGCTGGCGCTATGTCGGTCTCGGTGATGGTCTCGGTGCTTACGACAATACCAACGGCACCTTCACGGCGCTGGTGAACCATGAGATCAACGAGACGCTGGGCATCACCCGCGCGCACGGTGCGAAGGGCACGTTTGTCTCCAAGCTCATCATTGACAAGGCTACGCTGCAGGTTCTCAACGGTCAGGACCTCATGACGAATGTCTATACCTTCAACACGAACAGCTTCGTCTATGAACTGGGTGTCAATGTGTTGATGGGCCGCTTCTGCTCGGCGGATCTCCCGCCGGTGAGCGCCTTCTACAACAGCGGCAACGGCAAGGGCACGCAGAACCGCATCTTCATGAATGGTGAAGAGTTCTCCACCCAGTCCCGCGCTTGGGCACACATCGCCTCCGGTCCGGAAACGGGCAACTCCTGGCAGCTCCCGCTGCTGGGCCGCGCCTCCTGGGAAAACGTGGTGGCCAGCCCCTACATGCAGGACAAGACCATCGTGGTCGGTCTGGATGACGACGGCACGACGGACTCACAGGTGTACATCTACATCGGCACGAAGCAGACCACAGGCGCGAGCGATGTGGAGAAGGCCGGTCTGATGAACGGTCAGCTCTACGGGGTTTCCGTGGCTGGTCTGGCGCAGGAAGTCGCGGGCACCACCGAGGTGCAACGCAACTTCTCGCTCGTGAACCTGAGCGCCCTGACTGATGTTCGGGTCGCCACCTTCAACCAACTGGAGACGGTAGGCAACGGTGCCGGTGTAACCGCGTTCATGCGCGTGGAGGATGGTTCTTGGAATCCGCTGAATCCTCGTGAGTTCTACTTCCTCACGACGGCCAGTGCCTCGCTACCGAGCCGCCTCTGGCGCCTGACGTTCAACGATATCGCCAACCCGGAAGCGGGTGGGGTGATTGAGATGATGCTTAACGGCACGGAAGGCCAGATCATGATGGACAACATGGTGGTGGATCAGGATGGCAACATCCTTATCACGGAAGACCCGGGCAACAACGCCCGTCTAGCCCGTGCCTACAAATACTATCCTGCAACCGACGGCTTAATTGCTCTCGGTCAGGCCAAACAGTCCTTGTTCAAGAGCGGTGAACCCGGCTTCATCACGCAAGATGAAGAAGTTTCCGGCGTCATCGACATGCGCGACATCCTTGGCAACGGTGCCTACTTGATCGTGAACCAGATCCACAATGGTGCCGTGGTTGGTAACGACCCGGAACTCGTGGAAGGTGGCCAATTGCTGGTGATGTATGTAAATGGCACCACGCCCTCCATCAACAGCCAGCCGACCCCGGTGAGCGTGGGCAGCGGTACTGCCGCCACCTTCACAGTCGCCGCCTCGGCCGGTTCTACCATCCAGTGGTACAAGAACGGCGTGCCGATCGCGACCGCGACCGGCACCAGCTACAGCATCCCGTCCCCAACAACGGGTGATGCTGGTCAATACGTGGCAGTGGTCACTTCGGCCAATGGTTCCGTGGCTTCCACCACGGTCGCCCTGACCGTCACGGACATCGCCATGTATGCCGGTGTGGCCATCGCCGGTCCGATCGGTGCCCAGTATGACGTTCAGTACACGGAGAGTTTGGAAGGCACTCCGGTCTGGACCACGCTGGAGCGCGTGACGCTGAGCACCAGCCCGATGATCTACATCGATCAGACTTCGCCGGGCGAGAACAAGCGTTTCTACCGCGCACTGGAAGTGGCTCCGTAACAAGCAGGATTCAAGACCCTGACCGGGTGACCGGTCAGGGTAGTTTTTCAGGCGGGGCTTGGGAAAACCCAAGTCCCGCTCTTTCGCTGGATGGACTGTTAAGTTTAACTATATTTTAGCCATGAAACGGTTTGCCTGCCGTCGTCAGTTTCTCCTGTTGCTTTCTGCTGCCGCCGTCGGATCGGTTTTGCGGCCGCTGCTGGCCAATGGCACGGTGACTGTGGTGCAACGATTTTTGCGGGATTACTCGGATATTCTCCATGCTGCGTATACGGATGCGTGGGCGGGGGCGCGGAGGATGGAGAAGGAGATCGCCACGTTTGTGGAAAAGCCTTCGGAAGCCGGGCTGGCTGCCGCCCGCAGGGCATGGGTGTCCGCCCGGGTGCCATATCTCCAGACAGAGGTGGCACGTTTTTATGATGGGCCGATCGAAGAGGTGGAAGGATTTATCAATGCCTGGCCGATCGATGAGAATTACATCGATTATACGGTCGAAGATGCCAATGCCGGCATTATCAACAATCCCAAGAATTTCCCCGAACTGACTTTGGAGACATTGGCCGGTTTTAATGAGAAGGAAGGTGAGAAGAACATCAGTACTGGGTGGCATGCGATCGAGTTTTTGCTGTGGGGACAGGATTTGAGCGATGACGGACCGGGCGGTCGTTCGTATCTGGATTACGTGCCTGCTGCATTGGGGGAGCGCAGACATGCGGTGCGGCGCGGCGAGTATCTCCGTCTGGCCACATCGCTTTTGATCCAGCATTTGAAGCAGGTGGCAGATGAATGGGCACCAGGGAAGGAATCCAATTACCGGGGACATTTTCTGGCGGGCACGCCGCATGAATCGCTTGAGAAAGTCATCCGGGGCATGGGTGCTTTCAGCGGTGCGGAACTGGGCGGGGAACGCACCATGGTGGCCTACACGACGAAGGAGCAGGAGGATGAGCATTCCTGTTTCAGCGACACGACGCATCAGGACATGCATTATGACCAGGTGGGGATCATGAATGTCTGCACCGGGATTTACCGCCGGCCGGACAAGACTGAGATACGCGGCACCGGTTTGCTGGACGTGATCCGTGAACGAAGCCCGATGCTGGCGGATCGTTTCGCGAAAGAGCTGGGAGAGAGCTTGGCGGCGGTGAGGGCGGTGCCTGTACCTTTTGACCGTGCGATGAAGGGGCGTGATACTGCGCCAGGCCGGGTGGCGTTGAAGAGGGCGATCGATGCGTTGCAGGCGCAGACGCGGACGCTGGCGTCAGCGGCCAAAGAGCTGGGTATTCAATTGAATTTGTGATGTCGCGTGTTTGGCCGATGAAATTTTTCCCCGTTCATATCAAGCTGCCGACCGTGCTTGGGATTTTGCTGGCTGCCGGGAGCGTGGCGGGTTTGCTGGTGCATGCTTCAGATGAGGCGGCAGCGGCGGCTGATCCAAGGACATTGTCCGGTGGGGAAACTACAGTTTTCGATACGAGCCGGAATGCGTTCACTTTTGCGGCGCGTAATCTGCCAGCGGAGAGGCGGGCCCAGTTTTTCACGGGGAATTCTTTTTTTAACGAGAACTGGGTGGCGGCTCCGGCTTCTACCTCGGCACGCGATGGCTTGGGGCCGATCTTCATCGCGCGGTCGTGTTCGGCGTGCCATTTCAAGGATGGGCGGGATCGCGGGCCGCAGGCGGGAGTGCCTGCCCAGACATTGGTGGTGCGTTTGAGTCTGCCGGGGAAGGATGTCAAGACTGGTGCGCCTGTGCCGGAACCGGTGTATGGCGGGCAGTTGCAGATGCGAGCGGTGCCTGGGGTGCCGGGTGAGGCGGAGGTGCTGGTGGACTGGGAGGAGATCCCGGGAAATTATGGTGACGGCGATAATTATTCTCTCAGGCGCCCCCGTTACAGTGTCACGAACGCGGCGTATGGGGCGCTGAGCAGGGAGGCGCGTCTTTCGATGCGTGTGGCGCCGGTGGTGATCGGATTGGGACTTTTGGAGGCTGTGACCGAAGAGACTTTGCTGGGGCTGGCGGACGAAGAGGACAGGAATAGAGATGGAATTTCGGGAAGACTCAACCGCGTGTGGGATGTGGCTGGGAACAAAAAGGTGGCCGGGCGCTTTGGGTGGAAGGCGGAGCAACCTTCGGTGCGGCAACAGGTGGCGGGTGCGTTCAACGAGGACATGGGTTTGACGACTTCCATGTTTGCCCATGAAAACCATACGGCGACGCAGACGAATCTGGCGGTGCTGCCCAGTGGCGGTTCTCCTGAGGTGAAGGATGAGATGTTGGAGGCGGTGGTGTTGTATTCGCGGACGTTGGCGGTTCCCGCCCGCCGGGAGGTGACGCATCTGGTAGTGCAACGCGGGGAATCCCTGTTTCGCAATATCGGATGTGCGGATTGTCATCAACCGGTTTTGCAGACCGGGACCCAGGTGGATTTGGCTGAACTGGCTAACCAGACAATCCAGCCGTTCACGGACCTGTTGCTGCATGATATGGGGGAGGGATTGGCGGATGGGCGGGAGGTGTTCGAGGCGTCGGGGCGTGAATGGCGGACGCCACCTTTATGGGGGATCGGTCTGGTCAAGACGGTGAACGGGCATACGGATTTTTTGCATGACGGACGGGCGCGGAATTTGGCGGAGGCGATTTTGTGGCATGGAGGTGAGGCAGAGCACGCAAGGGAGCGTTTCCGTGTCCTGCCGAAGGAGGAGAGAGAGGCGTTGCTGCGCTTTCTAGGGTCGTTATGATGATTTCAACTATGAGAAGCTGGATTGCAGGCGTCGTAAGCGCGGGTGTTCTCGGAACCTGTTTGTGGATGGTGGTGTCGCCGGTTCCAGGCAGTGGCATGGCACAGGCTGCGCAAACGAAGGAGTTTTCCCGTCCGGCGATGTTGGAGGATATCGCCACCAAGGTTTTGGTTCCGGGTATCCGGGAGTTTCATGACAAGTGCCAGGGGTTGGAGAAATTTTCGGCCAAACTTGCGATGGAACCATCGCCTGAAAATGTCAGGCTGGTGCAACAGGCGTGGGTGGATGCCTGTCTGGCGTGGAAGCGAATGCAATGGATCCAATTCGGGCCGGTGAAGGACCGGGCATATTGGTCTGCGCTTTGTTTCAAACCGGTTTACCCCGTCAGCATCGAAAAAGTAATCCGGGGTACGGAGCCTATCACGCAGGACTCTCTGGCGGAGCAAGGTGCGGCGGCAAAGGGGTTGTACACGTTGGAGTATCTTTTGTTCGACTTGCCGCAAGGCCAGACGGCATGGGTGGGGGAGGATGGGAAACCTGCCAGAACTGGCACACCGCGGCTGGCGGCGAAGTGGTTGTTGGAAGGCGACCAAGCAGAGCGCAGGAGAATCTATGTCCGTGAAGCCGCGCGTGAAATGATGGAGATGCTGAAGCCGGTGCGGGCCACAGTTGATGACCCGGCTTTTATTGCCAATTATGTCAAAGGCGGTCAAACGAGCGTTGATCTGGCGGTGAACGGCTTGTTGGATGAACTGGAAAGCGGGGTGGTGAACTTGATCCGTCTGTATGTGGACCAGTTCGCGAACCGCAGTTTGCGCTACGACCAGATCGAGGGCTATCCCAGCGGGCTTTCGGTGCGGGTGATGGAGGAGGAATTGGCGGGATTGGAGAAACTTTATCGCGGTGGTGGCGGTCTCGGATTGGATGATTACGTGAAGCATGTGAACCCCGGTCTGGCTGAGCGCATGGAGCAGCGGTTGAAAGCGGGCAAGGAGGCGTTGAAGGCATTTCGGGAGCTGCCGGTGGACCAGGCTCTGGTGAAGCGGTATGCCGCCATGGAAAAAGCTCATGACGAATTGCGCGAACTGGAGATACAGATCAAACTCGATGTGATCAGCAGCTTGGGCATCACGCTTTTATTCAGTTCCACCGATGGCGACTGAAGCGACCATAGGCGCGTCTTCGCTCGAAGAATGCAGTCCGGCACTGGTGCGTTCGGGCTGGCTTGACGTCTGCCTGAAGCGGGTCAATGAGCCGGTTGATGGGGCATCCCTGGCAGTTTTTCGCATCCTGTTCGGTTGCGTGATGGCCTTCGCCATGGTTCGGCTGCTGGTAAAAGGATGGGTACGGGAATTGTATCTGGCTCCAGCGTTTCACTTCACTTGGGAATGGTTTCCGTGGGTCAAGGTGCTGCCTGGATGGGGTATGTACGGTTTGGTGGCAGGACTTGCATTGGCTGCGCTAGGTGTGGCTGCGGGTTGGCGTCACCGGTTTTGTGCGGCGTTGTTTTTCAGCGGGTTCACCTACCTGGAATTGATCGATCAGACGACGTATCTGAACCACTACTATCTCGTCAGCCTGCTCAGCGGCTTGCTGATCTTTCTGCCGGCGGATGCGAAGTGGGCGTGTGCTCCCCGCAGGGAGCCCGGTGGCATGGTGCCGGTGTGGGCTGTATGGCTGCTGCGTTTTCAGGTGGGTGCGGTTTTTTTCTTTGCAGGGCTGGCCAAATTGAATGGGGACTGGCTTTTAGAGGCGCAGCCGATGCGGATATGGCTGGCAGCACGGAGCGATCTGCCCTGGATCGGGCCGTTTCTGGCCAAGGTGTGGGTGGCGTATGCCGCGAGTTGGGCGGGTGCCTTGTATGATCTCTTCATCCCTTTCCTTTTGTTGAGGTCGCGAACGCGGCCTTTTGCCTGTGTGGCGGTGATCGTTTTCCACGGCATGACGGCAGTATTGTTCAACATCGGCATGTTTCCGTGGATCATGATGGTGGCCGCGTTGATATTTTTTCCGCCGGAGGGATTTGGACGGTTTCTGGCGAAAGGCAAACATCCAGAGTCCACCGGCGGAAAGCGGACATCGACGAACATCCGCGGAGGACAGCTTCAACGGGCCGGGTTAATGATGTTGGGCTGTTATGTTTTGATTCAGATCGCGCTTCCGTTACGCCCGTTTCTTTACCCGCAGCAAGGGGCCTGGGATGGCCGGGGTTTCAACTTTTCCTGGCGAGTGATGCTGGTGGAGAAGACGGGATATGTGGAGTTCTTCGCTGTGTCACCGGAGAGCCGGAGCAAGGAACGACTGCGTGTGGACCATCTCATCACGCCCCGCCAGAAGGTGATGATGGCGCAAGATCCGGACATGATCCGGCAGATGGCGTGCCGGCTGGCCAAGGATCTTTCCGCGAGCGAACGTGAGAGGGTGGAGATCCATGTGAGTTCCTATGCCACGATCAACGGGCATCCCAGTCAACGTTTGATCCGTGCGGGAATCGACCTGACCGGTCCATTGCCTGCAGACTGGATTGTGCCGTTCAAAGCGAAATGATAACTATTTGTTCAATATGAAAGCCTCTTTGCCTGGAGCTTTACTGGCCTGCTGGTTATGGATGACGTTCACGCCCAATCCGATTCACTCTGCCCAAATCTTTTTGGGGCAAGGGACATTGGCAGGGGAAGTCACCACCGACAGTGTGATTTTGCAGGCACGACTGACGGGGGCGGAATCGGTGATCGACGGTGATGTGCCGGGCATGCGGGGTGTTTTGCGGTTCGAGATCGATGAGCATCCGACCTTTCCCAAGCCAATCCAAACTGCGTGGATGAATGCCCGTCCGGACGGAGATTTCATGGTGAAGACCAGGGTCACAGGATTGAAGCCGGATACGGAGTATTATTATCGTCCAGTTTTCGGTTCCCACGAGCGACAGTCGTTGCCTGATATCGCGCGAGTTTTCCGGACGTTGGGCGGCAAGAGTTCTGAACGGCCGGTGAAGTTCGTGATGGGGAGCTGCATGAATTATGCTGTCTTTCATAGTGGAAAGGATGGCAAAGGACAGGGGGCGGCCTTGGGCGTGGAAAAGGATAACGGATATGTGGCGTTCACATCGATGTTCCGTATCAGGCCGGATTTCTATATCGGCAACGGCGATAATGTCTATTACGACAACCCCTTGGCCACGCGGGCTAAAACGGTGCAGGATATGCGGAGGAAATGGCACGAGCAATTTGTGCAGGTGACCATGAACCAGCTATTCGCCATCACGCCCACCTACTGGTTGAAAGATGACCATGACTACCGGTTCAATGATGCGGATTCCACGCAGGAGCAAGAGCCGTCCCACGGCTTGGGCATCCGCATTTTTCGCGAGCAGTTGCCGGTGGTGGATCCGGCGGATACAAATGCCGTCACTTACCGGACTCACAGGGTCAGCAGGCATCTGCAACTCTGGTTTGTGGAAGGACGTGATCATCGCAGCCCGAACAAGATGCGGGATGGACCGGAGAAAAGCATCTGGGGGAAGGAGCAGAAGGAATGGCTCAAGCGCACGCTGAAGGAGAGCGATGCGACCTTCAAACTGCTTATCTCACCCACGCCGATGATCGGGCCGGATGATGCATCCAAGCGGGACAACCATGCGAATATCGGAGGGTTTCGGCATGAGGGCGAGGAGTTCTTCGAGTGGATGAAGGCGAACGACATCGGTACCAACCAGTTTTTCATCCTCTGCGGCGACCGGCACTGGCAGTATCAATCCCAGCATCCTAGCGGATACCAAGAATTTGCCTGTGGGGCGTTAAACACCCAGAATGCCCGAACGGGCCCAAAACCAGGTGCTGAAAAATCAACCGATCCCCGAGGGGAAGTTAAGCAGATGTTCACCTCACCTAAACCGGTGGGAGGCTTTTTACTGGTGGAGCAGGGGACGTTTGGCAAACTGCAGCAGTTGCAAATCACCTTCAAAGATGAGTCAGGCACATCGCTTCATTCGATGCGGATATTGAAATAGCTCACTACGGTTGATGATTCGTCCATAAAAATCAGGGCTGACTGGGTTAATAATTAGAATTATTCTAAATATTGACAGGTCTGGGTAATGGAGGGAGAGTTTATCTATGAGTTTGGAATCAAACGCAAGCATGAGTGGTGAGCTGAATGAAAAGCTCGCCCATAGCGGCCTGCGCCAGACGCCGCAGCGCCAGTTGGTGTATCAGGTGTTGCTGGAGGAGCGGAATCATCCCACGGCGGAGGAAGTTTTCATTCGCGTGAAGCAAAAGACGCCGGATATCTCCATGGCGACAGTGTATAACTGTTTGGATGCCTTGGTGAAGTGCAGTGTGGTGAAGCAGGTGAACTTGGATCGCGGGGCGAGCCGTTATTGTCCTAACATGATGGACCACAGCCACTTCCATTGCGAGCAATGCGGTGGGGTGTTTGATATCGACCTGACTAACCCCTTGGAAGCGGCGGGGGCCCGGATGCCGCGTGGGTTTCAGGTGAAGCACATGGACCTGACCTTGAAGGGCGTTTGCCCGGCGTGCGCGCAGAAGCACAATTAATTTTTAGATTTCCGATAAGATGAGCACAGCGACAGAGACAATCGAAGGATTCGTAAAGAGCGAGTATAAGTACGGCTTCGTGACGGACGTGGAGGCGGATTCCGCACCTCCCGGCCTGAGCGAGGAGATCGTGCGTTTCATTTCCGCCAAGAAGAACGAGCCGGAATGGCTCCTCGAATGGCGTTTGAAGGCGTATCGCTACTGGGTGAACATGAAGGAGCCGCAGTGGCCGCATGTGGATTATCCGCCGGTGAACTTCCAGGACATCATCTATTACTCCTCGCCGAAGCAGGCGGGCAAGAATGCGCCGAAGAGTCTCGATGAAGTAGATCCGAAGCTGCTCGAGATGTATGCGAAGCTGGGTATTCCTCTGCGCGAGCGGGAACGGTTGGCGGGTGTGGCCGTGGACGTCGTCATGGATAGCGTCTCCGTGGGCACGACATACAAGGAAACGCTCGCGGAAAAGGGTATCATCTTCTGCTCGTTCTCAGAAGCGGTGAAGGAACATCCGGAACTGGTGAAGAAGTATCTCGGCTCCGTGGTGCCTTACACGGATAATTTTTACGCAGCACTGAACTCTGCGGTCTTCAGTGACGGCTCGTTCTGCTACATCCCGAAGGGTGTGCGTTGTCCGATGGAACTCTCCACGTATTTCCGCATCAATGCGGCGAAGACGGGACAGTTCGAGCGCACGTTGCTCATCGCGGATGAAGGCTCGCACGTGAGTTATCTGGAAGGTTGCACGGCCCCGATGCGGGATGAGAATCAGCTTCACGCGGCTGTTGTCGAGCTGATCACGCATGACAATGCGGAGATCAAGTATTCCACGGTGCAGAACTGGTATCCGGGCGATGCGGAAGGTCGCGGCGGTATCTATAACTTCGTGACGAAGCGCGGCATGTGCAAGGGCCGTAACTCGAAGATTTCCTGGACGCAGGTAGAGACGGGCTCCGCCATCACGTGGAAATATCCGAGCTGCATCTTGCTCGGTGATAATTCGGTGGGCGAGTTCTACTCCGTGGCGCTCACTAACCAGAAACAACAGGCGGATACGGGCACGAAGATGGTGCACATCGGCAAGAACACGCGCAGCACGATCATCTCGAAGGGCATCTCGGCGGGTCGCGGCCAGAACAGCTATCGCGGTCTGGTGGAGATCCGTAAGAGCGCGACGAATGCGCGTAACTTCTCGCAGTGCGATTCGCTGCTGATCGGTGACAAGTGCGGCGCGCACACGTTCCCGTATATCGAGGTGAAGAACACCACGGGCAGCGTGGAGCATGAGGCGACGACCTCGAAGATCGGTGAGGACCAGATCTTTTACTGCAACCAGCGCGGCATCTCCACGCAGGACGCGGTGAACATGATCGTGAACGGCTTCTGCAAAGAAGTGTTCAAGGAACTGCCGATGGAATTCGCGGTGGAAGCGCAGAAGCTGCTGGGTGTCAGTTTGGAAGGAAGCGTTGGTTAATTTTTATTTAGCCACGGATGGAACACGGAAGAAACACAGATGATGCAGGTGCAGATTTTACATGCTGATGTGACTGAAAAGATCATTGGTGCTGCATTTGAGGTGCATCGAGTGTTAGGTTATGGGTTTTGGAAAGTGTTTATCAGAAGGCTTTGCAGGCTGAGTTGGTGAAGGCTGGTTTTAAGGCTGAAACTGAATGTGCGTTAAAAGTTAATTATAAAGGCACTGTTGTCGGAAACTTTGCGGCGGATTTACTAGTGAATGATGTGGTGCTGGTAGAATTGAAAGTGGCGAAAAACTATAATGCTGAAGATGAAGCGCAGTTGCTGAATGAACTGAAGGCTTCCGGGATCAAGGTCGGACTCTTGATCAACTTTGGCAGAACAAAAGTAGAATTTAAGCGAATGGTGTTTTGAACGGCCATAAATAGAACACAATCCGTGTTTCATCTGTGTTCAATCTGTGGCCAAGAAAATTTATCGAAATAGAAACAGCAAATGAGCGAAACGATTCTTGAGATCAAAGACCTCCAGGCGGGGGTGGAAGAGAAACAGATTTTGAAGGGCCTGAACCTGACCATCAAGGCGGGTGAAGTCCATGCGATCATGGGACCGAACGGCAGCGGCAAGAGCACGCTGGCGTCGGTGCTGGCTGGTCGCGATGGCTACGATGTCATCGGCGGTTCCTCCACGTATCTTGGCAAAGACCTGCTGGAAATGGACCCGGAAGAGCGCGCCCGCGAAGGCGTTTTCCTCGCGTTCCAATATCCCATCGAGATCCCCGGTGTGAACACCACCTACTTCCTGAAGGCGGCGGTGAATGAAGTGCGCAAGCACAAGGGCCTGCCGGAATTGGACGCGATGGAGTTCCTGAAATTCGTGAAGCAGAAGGCGAAGCTGCTCGAGCTGCGTGAGGATTTCCTCAAGCGCGCGGTGAATGAAGGCTTCTCCGGCGGTGAAAAGAAGCGCAACGAGATCTTCCAGATGGCGTGCCTTGAGCCTCGCCTCGCGATCCTCGATGAAACGGATTCCGGTCTGGATATCGATGCGTTGAAGGTGGTTTCCGAGGGCGTGAACAAGCTGAAGAACGCGAACAATGCGCAGCTCGTCATCACGCATTATCAACGTCTGCTCGATTATATCGTCCCTGACTACGTGCACGTGCTCTACAATGGGCGCATCGTGAAGTCCGGCACCAAGGAGCTCGCGCTGGAGCTGGAAGAAAAGGGCTACGACTGGATCACGAAGGGCGAACTCCAAACCGCGTAATTCAAGCGGCACTGACATGACGCAGACCCTGAACAAACCTATCGCTGCCGAAGCCGACAGCCGTCTCGCCGCGTTTGACCGGCTGGAAGGCACGTTCGCCAAGCAGCAACCGGCGTGGCTTTTCCCGCTGCGCAAGGCCGGTATCTCGCAGTTCGCCGAACTGGGCTATCCCACGCTCCACGACGAGGACTGGCGCTTTACGAACGTGGCGCACGCGGCCAAGCTGCCGTTCATTCCGGCCACGGAACCGGCCTCAGCCAACGTGACGCTGGCGGACTTGAAGCAATTTCCTTTCGCGGATCAACCGGGCTCACGCTTGGTGTTCGTGGATGGTCACTATGCAGCGGCGCTTTCGAACGTCACGGCTTTGCCCGCTGGGGTGAAGGTGGCGAGCTTGAAGCAATCGCTCGCGACGGATGCGGCGCTCATCGAGAAGCATCTCGGCCGTTATTCCGGTAATGAAGCGAATGCATTTGCGGCGTTGAACATTGCGTTCTTCACGGATGGTCTCTTCGTACATGTGCCGAAGAATGCCGTGGTGGAGCAAGCAGTGCAGGTGATCTATCTGAGCACAGCGACGGAAGCTGGTTTTGCCTCGCATGTGCGGAATCTGGTGATCGTGGAGGCGGGTGCGAAGCTGACTTTGTTGGAAAGCTACGTGAGCTTGGCCAAGGCACCTTACGTTACAAATGCCATCACGGAACTTGTCGTGGGCGACAATGCCTGGGTGGAACACGTGAAGTTCCAGGATGAAGCGGCGGACGCGTTTCATTTCGCGGCGTTGCATGGCGTGTTCGGTCGCACGTCGAAGGCGTGGACGCACTCGCTCGCGCTCGGCAGCAAGCTGGCGCGTTACAACTTGCGCACGAAGCTGGATGGCGAAGGACTCGAAGCGATTCTCAACGGGCTTTACCTTACGCGCAACGAACAGGTGATCGATCATCACATGATCGTGGAACACGCGAAGGCGCATTGCGCGAGCCATGAGTATTTCAACGGCATCCTCGATGATAAATCGAAGGGTGTTTTTCACGGCCGCATCTTGGTGAAGCCGGACGCGCAGAAGACGGATGCGAAACAGACGAATCGCAATCTGCTCCTGAGCGATGACGCGACAGCGGATGCGAAGCCGCAGTTGGAGATTTACGCGGATGACGTGAAGTGCACGCACGGCGCGACGATCGGCCGGATGAATGAAGAGCAGATCTTTTATCTTCGCGCGCGTGGCATCGGTGAAAAGACGGCGCGCCGGATGTTGATGCATGCGTTCGCGGGCGAGATCATTGATCGCGTGCAAACGGAAGCGGTCCGTGAAGAGTTGGATAAAATCGTGTGGGACCGGCTGGAAATGAACCCGCATTTGCACGATAGCTAGAAGAGCCGCCGGGACGGACGGCGGTACGGCAGGCCAGAGGCCTGCGCTACGTAGTGCCCCGCGTCTCGCGGGCTGTATCGCAGGCGTCACGCCTGCTTGGTGAATGAGTTGGAAAACGAACGACGAAGCAAGCATGTCGATCACGATTGAAGAGCTGGTGGAAAACTTCGAGCTGCTGGGCGATTGGGAAGAGCGTTACGGCTACCTGATCGAACTGGGCAAGAAGCTCCCTGGATTGCCGGAGGCGGAGAAGGTGGAGGCGAATCGCGTCCACGGCTGCCAGGCGATGGTGTGGATGAAGATGGTGCCGAGCACGACGAAGCCCGGCACCTTCACGGTGCTGGCGGACAGTGATGCATTCATCGTGCGCGGTCTCATCGCGGTGTTGCAATTGATCTTCAATGATCGCACGCCGGAAGAGATGCTGAAGGCGGATGCGAAGGCGCATCTGTTGAAATTAGGCTTGGACCGGCACTTGAGTCCGACGCGGAAGAATGGTTTGTTTGCGATGATGGAACGGGTCAAGACGTTGGCGCAGGAGAAGTTGGTGGCGGTGAATTGAATTTATTGAAAACTAAGCGGTTGAACTTTGCCTTGAAGTTGTAGCTGCGAACTGAGGAAAGAGTATATGAGTTACGGAGCACAAGAGACGGTGACATTGACGCGGGATGTGGATGCCGCCGTGGTGCCAGTGGGCACGAAGGTGACCTTGCAGCAGGGCGAGCAGGCTTACATCACGCAGGAGCTGGGCGGCAGCTACACCGTGGTGGTGAATGGCAACATGTTCCGCATTGATGGCAAGAATGCCGATGCGCTGGGCAAGGAAGTGAAGGAGACGACAATCCGCTCGACCACTGGCCAACCGGTGACGAAGGAGCAACTCGAGAAGCATATCTGGGATCAGCTCCGCACGTGCTACGACCCGGAAATCCCGGTGAACATCGTGGACCTCGGCCTCATCTATGATTGCCATATCGATAATCTGGCGGATGGCGGCGCGGGCTACAAAGTGGATGTGAAAATGACGCTGACCGCGCCTGGCTGCGGTATGGGGCCGGTGCTGCAACAGGACGTGCAGAACAAAATCCTGAGCATCGAAGATGTACAAGAAGTGAACGTGGAACTCGTCTGGGAACCGCAGTGGAATCAAGGCATGATGACGGAAGCGGCGCGCTTGCAATTGGGTTTGATGTAAGCGCACGCAGCTACTGTTGCTTCATGGTATATTGATGAGATGAGCGCTACCGCCACATTGTCCGCACCGCAGAAACCGATCGTTCCCGATTGGGCCGCGTTGCGTGCTGATTTCCCCATCCTTAATGAGGTGGTGAACGGCCAGCCGCTCATCTACTTCGACAACGGCGCGACTAGCCAGAAGCCCAAGCAGGTGCTCGCGGCCATCCAGCGTTACTACGAGCATGAGAATGCCAATGTGCATCGGGGCATCCATGAATTGAGCAATCGTGCGACGGAAGCTTACGAGAATGCTCGTCAACGCACGGCGCAGTTCCTGAACGCCCGCGACAAGTCCGAGATCATCTTCACGCGTGGCACGACGGAAGGCATCAACCTCGTGGCGGCGACTTGGGCGCTGGATCACCTCAAGCCGGGTGACACAATTCTCATCAGTGAGCTGGAGCATCACAGCAATCTGGTACCGTGGCAGATGGTCGCCAAGCGCACGGGTGCAAAGCTTGCTTACATCCCGGTGACTGGTGATGAAGGAACGCTCGATCTCAGCCGTCTTGATAAGATGGCTGCGGATGGGGTGAAGATTCTTTCCATCACGCACATATCGAATTCGATGGGTGTGGTGAATCCGGTGGCGGAGATTTGCGCGAAGGCGCGGGCGCAAGGAGTGGTGACGGTGATCGATGCGGCGCAAAGCGCGGGGCATTTACCCATCGATGTGCAGGCGATCGGGTGCGATTTCCTCGCGTTTTCGAGTCACAAGATTTGCGGTCCTACGGGCATGGGTGTGTTGTATGGGCGCAAGGAAATCCTGAAAGACCTGTCGCCTTACCAAGGCGGCGGCGAAATGATTTCGAAGGTGGAGTATTTCGATACGGTTTACAATGTGCCGCCGCATCGGTTTGAGGCGGGCACGCCGCACATCGCGGGAGCGGTCGGATTGCATGCGGCGTTGGATTACCTCGATGCCATCGGGCGTGAGCGCATCTTCGCACATGATCAGGAACTTGCTGAGTATGCGGCGGCGAAATTGGCAGAGTTCAAAGGCATCCGCATCTTCGGGCCGAAACAAGGGCGGGCAGGTTTGGTGAGCTTTGTGTTACCGAATGCCCATGCGCTGGACATCGCCACGATGGTGGATCAGAAGGGTGTCGCATTGAGGGCAGGGCATCATTGCAATCAACCGTTGATGGCCAAGCTGGGTGTGCCAGCGACGTTGCGGGCGAGCTTCTACTTCTACAATACGAAGGCGGAAGTGGACCGTTTCATCGAAATTCTGCACAAGGTGCAAAAGCTTTTTGTTTAACCACAGACCGGTAGCACCGGTGGCAAACACAGATGCATCAGTTTTGGACGCAATTCTGCATGAGTTGAAGGAAAGGGCGGAGGGGAAGCCCGGCACCCCTCACCCCGGCCCTCTCCCCTCCGAGGGGCGAGGGAGATGGAGCGTTGTTTCGCTATCTGTGTGCATCTGTGTTAATCTGTGGTTTAAGAATGATTTTTTATGTCTGTCGTAGCTGAACAAGTGGGAGCGAACTCGCCGATGAGCGAGGTGTTGCTCGCGTATCCGGGGGCGCAACGTGCGCTCTTTCGCAAGTATCACATCGGTGGCTGCTCGAGTTGCGGTTTTCAGCCGACGGAGACGCTTGGTCAGGTCTGCGCGCGGAACAACAACCTGAATGTGGACGAAGTGCTCGCGCACATCCGCAGCAGCCATGAGCAGGATGCGAAGGTGCTCATCTCGCCGAAGGAACTCGCCAGCCAGTTGCAGCAGAATACCGGCATCCGTTTGCTGGATATCCGTTCGCGTGAGGAATACGACGCGGTGAAGATCGAAGGCTCGCTTCTGCTTTCCCAGCCCTTGATGCAGGAGATCCTTGGTAAATGGGGGCCGGATGCTTCGTTCGTCGTTATTGATCACATGGGCAAGACGGCTTTGGACGGCGCTGCTTATTTCCTCGGTCATGGTTGCAAGAATGTGCGGGCCTTGCGCGGTGGGATTGATGCGTGGTCGCAGGAAGTGGATGCGAGCATTCCGCAGTATCAATTGGGTTAAGAAGTTTATTTTCGATGAACGCTGATTTGGAAAAGAAGATTCGCGAGGCGCTGGCCAATCCCAAGAACGTGGGCGAGATGGCCGATGCGGATAGCATCGGCACGGTGGGCAATGCGGGTTGCGGTGAGATGCTGCGCCTGTGGGTGAAGTTCAAGGATGACAAGGGCAAGCGCGTCATCGACAAGGCGACGTTCCAATCGTTCGGCTGCGAGACGGCGATCGCGGTCGCCAGCATGGCCACTGAACTCATCAAGGGGAAGACGGCAGAGGAAGCCCTCGCCTTGAAGACGGAAGACCTGTCCGGCGGCTTGGGACCGTTACCGCCGATGAAGATTCATTGTGCGGAGTTGGTGGAGGGCGCGTTGCGTTCCGCTTTGGAACCGACGGCGAAGGACTGTCCGCCAGCCGTTGCTGCGGCAGTGGCGGAACCTGCATCCACGGGCACGAATTTGATCGATAGCTTGGGGCAGGAGAAGAAGGCCGGTTTGAAGATCAGCTTCCTGCCTCCGGCGAAGAAGTGACGCACGTTTTCGTGCTTTTCGATTCCACCTGCCCGAGCTAACACTGGGGCATGCAATCCATTTTGACCGGTGTAAACCGTCGTTTCAGTTTCTCCGCAAGCCTGCTAGTTACCGCTGTCTCTTTCTCCACGTTTGCCAGTGCTATGGCTGCGCAATGGGCGGTCACGGAGGAGAAGAATCCTCATGGGCCGGGCAAGGTCGCGATGGTGAAGCGGGATGGTAAACAGGTTGCCGCACTGGTTTTCGGCGAGGGGCAGTTCAAACCCTATCTGCATGTCTATGGCACGCAAGGTGAGTTGCTGACCAATAGCGGGCTGGATGCTGAGGGGAAGACGGCAGGCAAGTTCCCGCATCATCGCGGCATTTACATCGGCTGGAACAAGATCACTTCAGATCTTGGCAGCGCTGATTGCTGGCACATGAAGGGTGGCAGCATGGAGATCACCAAACTTGAGCCAGCCAAGACTACGTCTGACTCCGCCACGCTAGTGGCCAAGATCGCCTGGCGTGCGGAGAAGAAGGATGCGAGCGACAATAATTTACTCGTAAGCGAGACGCGCACGCTCGTCATCAGCCAGCCCGATGGCAAGACGACGCAGGTAGATGCGAAATTCGAGCTGCAAGCGGCGCGTGATCTGAATCTCGGCGGCGATCTGCAGCACGCCGGTATCCATTTCCGTGCGGCGGGTGAAGTGGCGGATCGCGTGAAAGAGACGAGCTACTTGTGGGAGCCAGATTTGCCGGCTGGTGGCGGTAAGATCGTGAGTGATCAATTCAAATGGTGCCGTCTGCTATTTCCAGTAGGGCCGAACTGGTACACCAGCACAGAACTGAACGCGCCCACAAATCCCATCAAGGAACTCTCCTGGCGCGATTACGGGCGGTTCGGTTTCTTCTTCGACAAGGCGATGAAGAAGGATGAGAACCTCACGGTGAACTACCGCTTCCTCATCGCGCCAGCCTCTGCGCCAGAAGCGCCGGGCAAGGAATCTGCCGAACAGAAGGCGAAATCACGCGCGGCGAGCGATGCAGCGTATGCGGCGTACGTGAAGGCGCTAAAAAAGTAAGCGGCTGCGGCAGCGAATACTTGAAGCATCGGCATGGCACAGGCACATTGGCACCGCATGAGACAGCTATGGTTTTTGTGCTGCTCCCTGGCGCTGTTGTGGCCAGATGCCGCGCGTGCCCAAGAGGGCAAGCTGTCCACCTTCGCCCTGAACGGTTTCAAGTACGTGCAACTGGATGATTGGGCGAAGCATTACAGTTTCAATCATGTCTGGACCCGGGCGTCGAAAGAGCTGCAGATCAGCAGCAAATGGTCGAAGCTTGAGTTCGAGATCGAGAACAAGCGGATGACCTTGAACGGAGTGACTGTCTGGCTGTCGGCGCCGATTGTCTTGCGCGGGGGGGCGGCATGCATCGCCACGCTCGATCTGGACAACACCATCCATCCGGTGATGTTTCCGCCCAAGCTGAAGCCCGGGACGAAGGTGAAGACCATCTGCATCGATCCCGGCCACGGAGGGAGGGACCCGGGTAATCAGAACAGCGGCGGGCAGGAGAAGGGTTATACCTTGCTGCTCGCCAAGGAGCTGAAATTGCAATTGGAAGCAGCGGGTTTCAAGGTGGTGATGACGCGGACTTCCGACAAGTTTGTGGAGTTGGAATCACGCCCTTTCGTCGCGCAGAAGTTTGATGCCGATCTTTTCGTCAGCTTGCATTTTAACGGCGTGGCGGGCGGAGGAGCGAAAGGTGCGGAAGTGTTTGCCCTGACGCCGCCGGGGGCCAGTTCTACGAATGCCCGGGGTGAAGGTGCTACCGCAGTCCGTTTTCCCGGTAACAAGAATGATGAACTGAACAGTCTGCTGGCGTATAGCATCCAACGAACGTTGTTGAAAACTACTGGGGCAGATGATCGCGGCGTGCGCCGGGCGCGGTTCGCCGTCTTGCGTTATTCCGATATGCCTGCCGTGCTGGTCGAGGCGGGCTTCATGTCCGATCCGGGCGAGGCGAGCAAGATCCGCAGTTCCTCCCATCGGCGGACGATGGCCAAGGGCATCACCGATGGCATCAAGGAATACAAGCGCATCGTGGAACGGCAATAAGCCCAGCCCGATCATTTTTCTGTGAAGCTGGACAGCAATCTTCCCATCGGCGTATTCGATTCCGGCATCGGTGGACTCACCGTGGTGCGGCAGTTGCGGCGCGTGATGCCGCGAGAGGATTTTGTTTATCTCGGGGACACGGCGCGGGTGCCTTATGGCACGAAATCGCCGGATACGGTGGTGCGCTTTGCGTGTGAGGATGCGCAATTTCTCGTGCAGGAGCAGGTGAAGGCGGTGGTGGTGGCGTGCAATACGGCTTCGGCGTGGGCGATCCCTACGTTGGAACGCAGCTTCGATGTGCCGATCTTCGGCGTGATCTTGCCGGGGGCTCGGGCGGCCTTGGAGAAAACGGAGACGGGGCGCATCGGCATCATCGGCACGACTTCCACAATCCGCAGTCAGGCGTATGTGAAGGCGATTTTATCGCGTGATGATTCGGTGAAGGTGGTGGCGCGTTCGTGTCCGTTATTGGTGCCGCTGGTGGAGGAGGGGTGGGTGCGGCACAAGGTCACGAAGTCAGTTTTGAAGGAATATCTGGCACCGTTGCTGAAGCAGAAAGTGGATACGCTGGTGCTAGGCTGTACGCATTATCCTTTGTTGAAGCCGTTGTTGAGTGAGGTTGTGGGGAAGAATGTGCAGTTGGTGGATTCAGCAGAAGCGTGTGCTGAGCATGTGCATGAACGTTTAATGACACTGAAGCTGTTGGTGAAACGCCGCCGTCGGCCGGGTATCATCCAGCCGTTTGTGACGGATGAAGTGGAGCGGTTCAATGATCTGGCGGAACGGTTTCTGGGTTATCCGACAGAGCGGGCGGTATTGGTGCCGTTGGCTCCATGGGATCGGAGACGGCGGGGGGAGCATCTGAGTGATTTTCTTATGCGTTGATAAGTAGCAGCCGACGTGAGGAGGCTCTGATTTAAGTTTTTCAGTTAGAGCCTCCTTACGTCGGCTGCTACGGCTAAAGAGTTCCGCCTCGTTACCTCGGCGGCTACGTTAGTCTACCGTGCGCCAACGGCCGAGGAGTTGCACATCGTCCACGTAGGCCTCGATGGGGCCATGGCCGATGAGTTCGAGGGAGAGCAGATCTACTTCGCCGATGGTGATCTTGGGGAATTTGTTCAGCATGAGGTCCACGGGCTGCCAATCCGTCGTGATGGTAGGTTCATCGGGATAGAGGGAGATGACTTGCTTGGAGGAGAAGGCATTCGCTTGAAGGGTGCAGCGGAGTTTGGCGGAGCCGTTGGCGGTGCGGACCCAGAGGCGGATGCCGTTCGCGAAGTTTTGTTCAAGTTGCCAGCCGCGAATGCGGGTGGTGGTGACGGTGGTGGAGCGTTTGCCTTCGGGGATGATAAGACGGAGGGCGGCGTTGCCATTCTTCATCACTGCTCCGGTTTCCACAGGAGTGAAATGCGGTTCATCGGTGACGGTGCGCCAGCTCCAGAGTTCTTCCTCGAAGCCTTCGAGGAAGGGCCAGAAGATGCGGCTGGGTTCTTCGAGGCCGACGAGGCGCGGACGGCAGACGCGCATGGCCGTGAGGTGCTTTTGTTCAGCTTGTGCTTCCACGAAATATACCATGGGCACATCGACATTTTCCACAGGCAGGGCGATTTCCCAGCGGGCACCGCGTTTTTCCATGGCCAGCGGTTGCCAATCACGGGCGCGCCATCTGCCTGGGGCATCGGCGCTGGACCAGAGGCGGACGGATTTGGGTTCGGTGTTCGCCGGGGGATGCCAATAGACGCGGAGTTTGCCGATGAGGGCTTCGTTCGTGAGCGTGCCGGATTGGGCGGTGGTCCAGTGATTGGTGAGGGGGAGGAAATCGGGATAGGTGGCGTCGGCGAGCCAGGTGTCGGGGAGCGGCTTGGGGGCGGGTTGGGCCCAAATGCTACAATTCATCAGCAATGCGAAAAACAAAACGGCCAGTATTCTGCATTGGTGCTTCCCAATCATGGGCAGCGAGGGTGCAAACTTGTCGTGACTGCGTCAATGGGATGTTGTGTTCTGAAGTTGTGCGGTACGTTCTTTCATCACCTTTTCAGCTTCAGCAACTTCTGCGTCCGTCATTTTGATAAAAAGTTGGCGGTGAACTCTATGGGTGAATGCTTCCCAAGTCATTTGGTCCTGCCATTGGTTGGCCTCCGTAGAGTCATTAAACACGCGAGGCTGTTTGCCAGACTTGTTCAAAGCATTCTTGAATGCAGAAAAAATAACTGTTGGGGAGTTCGAGTTAACCGGAACAAAAATCCTGCCTGGTATCACGTCGAAACCTTTTGTGTCGTTGGAAGCGGTGAGAGCAGTGTTTCCAATGGCAGATGTGAACGCGACTATGGTGGTTTCAATCTCCCGGTTGGCCAAGGATTCAATCACCATTTTGGTGTAGAGCAATATGGCGGTGATATTCCGCTCCTGATGGAGAAACGAGATGCTTCCGTTTTCACGAAGGTCTGGGACTAAGGAGCGGCGATCTTGTCCGTAAGCAAATTCGTTGAATCCAAGTGCTTGGATATCTGCTCGATTGGCTTGAAGCTTTTCTAAAACTTGGGCAGGGAGTTCCGTGCGGGAGCAATCCAATGCGTCAGACGTTCCGGGCATCCAAAACGGCGCGCTCGGTTTTGTTGTTAATTTGTATAAAAACGCAAAAGGAAGACGCCAAAATCCGGCCATCCGATACATTTCGGACAAACTAACAGCTCGACCATTGGTCAGGTAGTAGCCCGCAGGTGGTCTCTCCGATTTCATAAGTTTGGTGGCGGATGTGATTCTTCACGCCTGACCAAATAGAAGGAAGCAAAATTGTTCGCCCGGACAAATGATTTAGCCTTACTATGAAGACATGGATTCATCGTTGGAAGAGCGGTTGTTGCGGTTGGAAACGAATGTCACGCACATGGAGCACTTATGCGAACAGTTGAACCAGGTGGTGACGGAGCAGAGCAAGATCATCACGCGTCTACTGGCCGCACAGCAGCAGCTCTCGAAATCGGTGGAGAGCCAGGAACTGGAGCGCATCAAGGCGACGAATGCGAAGCCGCCGCATTACAGTGTGTGAGGAGGAAGCAGGGGAATTCTGGCACCCCTCATCCTCATTCCTTCTCCCCTCCGAGGGGAGAAGGACGAACGAGTGCCGTGCGCTTTCTAAATGCCATGGTTTACATTCCCTCAGGCTTTAACGAGTTGATCGCATGAGTCTGTTTGAGGCCCAGCGCAGTTTTGATTTGAAGACGTTGCGGGCTTCGGTGCGGGAGCTGGCGACGGAGGGGATTTTTCTGGGGACGTCTTCGTGGAAGTATCCGGGATGGCTGGGGCAGTTGTATGACCGGGACCGGTATGAGACGCGGGGGAAGTTCTCGCAGGCGCGGTTCAATAAGGAGTGTTTGGAGGAGTATGCCACGGTGTTTCCGACGGTGAGTGTGGATGCGGCGTATTACAATTTTCCCACGGAGAAGTATGCGCAGGGGCTGGCGGCTTTAGTGCCGCCGGGATTTGAGTTCGGGTTCAAGGTGACGGATGACATCACGGTGAAGCGGTTTCCCAAGATCCCGCGCTTTGCGGAGAAGGGCGGGCAGTTGAATCCGTTTTTTCTGAGCCCGGAGGTGTTCGTGCGGGATTTTCTGAATCCGCTGGAGTGCATCAAGGAGAAGGTGGGCGTGCTGATCTTTGAGTTCTCGAATTTCAAGATGGAGGATTATGTGCGGGGGCGGGATTTCATCGTCCAACTGGATAATTTTCTGGGCAGTCTGCCGGTGGGGTGGCGTTATGCGGTGGAGGTGCGGAATCGCTCGTTTTTGCATCCGGATTATTTCGCGATGCTGCGGCAATACGGGATAGCGCATGTGTTCACGAGCTGGACGAAGATGCCGAAGATTTCGGATCAATGGGCGATGCCTGAGGCAATGACGGCGGATTTCGTGGTGGCGCGTCTGCTGTTACAGCCGGGGATGAGTTTTGAGGCGGCCGGGGAGTTGTTCGAGCCGTTCGAGGAAATCCGCAGTCCTTATCCGGAGGGGGTTGAGGCGGCGGCGAGGATGCTTTTGGAGATGAAGCAGAAACCGGCGCCGAAGCGGTGCTTTGTGTATATGGCGAATCGGTTAGAGGGGAATTCGTTGATGAGTTTGTTGAGGGTTTTGGAAAAGATGAGGGGTTAGAGCTTCCTCCCGTCGGTTATTACTTCGCGCGAAATGTCCATGCTGTGATTGACGCGTAGACGGCTCTCCCTAATATGGCGCGCATTCCGTTGTCTGTTATGAGCAAATCTGAAAAGCCTACGAGCATTACGTCAGTTCTTCACGAAGAACGGGTTTTCCCGCCGTCCAAAGCCTTCGCCAGCAAAGCGCACATCAAGTCGCTGGCCGAGTACAAGAAGATTTACAACGAGTCCATCAAGGCCCCGGAGAAGTTCTGGGACAAGCAGGCGAAGAAGGAGTTGGTGTGGTTCAAGCCTTGGAAGCAGGTGCTGCAATGGAAGGCGCCGAATGCGAAATGGTTCGTGGGCGGCAAGCTGAACGTGAGCCATAACTGCTTGGATAAGTGGCTGAACACGCCGCACGCGAACAAGGCGGCGATCATCTGGGAAGGTGAGCCAGCGGGTCCGGGCAAGGTGGGTGAGGAACGGGTGATCACCTACAAGCAGCTTCATCGCGAGGTGTGCATGTTCGCGAATGTGCTGAAGCGCAATGGCGTGAAGGCGGGCGATCGCGTTTTGATTTATTTGCCGATGGTGCCGGAGGCGGCGGTGGCGATGCTGGCATGCACGCGTATCGGCGCGATCCATTCGGTCGTGTTCGGCGGGTTCAGCGCGCAGTCGGTGGCGGATCGTATCCAGGATTGCCAAGCGAAGCTGGTGATCACGTCGGATGGCGGTTATCGCCGTGGCTCGGTGGTGCAGTTGAAGAAGAACGTGGATGATGCGCTGGAGCTCAAGGGGCCGGATGGCGAATCGCTCACGAAGACGATCGAGAAGGTGATCGTGCTGCGTCGCTCGAATAATGATATCCATATCAAGGAAGGTCGCGACGTCTGGTGGCATCGCGAGTTGGAATACGTGGATGCGAATTGTCCGGCGGAGCAGATGGATAGCGAAGCACCGTTATTCATCCTTTACACGTCCGGTTCCACGGGCAAGCCGAAGGGTATTCTCCACACGACGGGCGGTTACTTGCTCACGGCGAAGATGACGTCCAAGTATGTCTTCGATCTGCGGGATGAGGATGTTTACTGGTGCACGGCGGATATCGGCTGGGTGACGGGTCATAGCTATGTGGTTTACGGGCCGCTGGCGAATGGCGCGACGAGCCTCATGTATGAGGGCGCGCCGAACTGGCCGGAGCCGGATCGTTTCTGGCGCATCATCGCGAAGTACGGTGTGACGATCCTCTACACGGCTCCGACGGCGATTCGTGCGTTCATGAAGTGGGGCGATGACTGGGTGAAGAAGCATGATCTCAGCTCGTTGCGCCTGCTCGGTTCCGTGGGTGAACCGATCAATCCGGAAGCGTGGATGTGGTATCACACGGTGGTGGGTGGCGGACGCTGCCCGATCGTGGATACGTGGTGGCAGACGGAGACGGGTGGCATCATGATCACGCCGTTGCCGGGTGCGACGCCGCTGAAGCCGGGCACGGCGACGTTGCCGTTCTTTGGCATCTTGCCGGAGGTGGTGGATGACAAGGGCAAGGCGGTGCCGAAAGATTCCGGTGGCAAGCTGGTGGTGCGGAAGCCGTGGCCGGGCATGTTGCGCGGCATCTGGGGTGACCCGAAGCGTTTCAAGGAAACGTATTGGACCGAGGTGAAGGGGAGTTACTTCACGGGCGACGGTTGCCGCCAGGACAAGGACGGGTATTTCTGGATCGTGGGCCGTATCGATGACGTGCTGAATGTGGCAGGGCATCGTATCGGCACGGCGGAAGTGGAAAGCGCGCTAGTGAGCCATCCGGCGGTGGCGGAATCCGCAGTGGTGGGTCGCCCGGATGAATTGAAGGGGCAGGCACTGGTGGTGTTCGTGACGTTGAAGACGGGCTTCAAGGGAAGTCCGTCCTTGAAGGACGAACTGCGCCAGCATGTGGGCAAGGAGATCGGTCCGGTGGCTAAGCCGGATGATGTGCGCTTCGCCGAAGCATTGCCGAAGACGCGCTCTGGCAAGATCATGCGCCGGGTGCTGAAACAGATCGCGGCGGGTGAAGAGATCAAGGGCGACGTGACGACGATGGAGGATTACAACGTCATCGCGAAGCTGCTGAAGAACGAATAAGGTCCGGTCCGTTGCACGGACTGGCTAATAGATAAAATTCTAACGGGCCGATTCGAAGGAATCGGCCCGTTTTTATTTTAATGACGAATGACGAAGCTCGAATGACGAAGGAATGAGCAATGTCCAATGACTGAAGGGATTATTTCACGATTGTCATCGCACTGATCTTCCCATTCTTTTCAAAGGTTTTGCTGTAGGAGACTTCGACTTTGGCTTTCGCGTCTTTGATGCCGGGGACGGTTATTGTGGGCACAGAGCTGTAGCCGGAGCCGCCTTCGGTGATCTCGTAGCCGATGACGGCGCCATCTTTCACGAGGGCGTTGGCTTTGGCATCTTTATGCTTCCATGTTTCACCACGGCTTTTCACGTAGCGATAGTAGTTGGAGACTTCATCAAGGCGTTCGTTCGTGATGCCGTGTTTGCCGAGGGCTTTCATCAGCACCTCTTTGTTCTTACGCGCTTCGGCATCGGTGGGGCCGCGATCGGGACCGGCAGGGTGGACGTTGCTGAAGGCATCGCGGAAGACTTGCGGTTGAACGCCGAGAGCTCCGGCGATCAGGATAACGGGGCGGCCTTTATCGCGCGGGTCGGTGTCATAGCCGCCGGAGAACGTGACGGGGATGCGCTTCACGTCTTTGGGCAGTTCTTTGGTGTCGGCGGCGGAGAGATTCAGCACGGTGGCTGCAAGCAGGAGCGAAGACAGGAGTGTGCGCATGGCGATGGGGGTGGTTGAGCTCAGTTGGCCTTTTTCATATCCCGCACACCCGCTTTTTCAAACGCCGGGGCGAGCTTGGCGTAGCATTGTTTCGCTGCGACGATAGGATCGTATTCCTTTTTGTTCCATACCTGACCGCTGACTTCCACGGTCACGGGATCACGATAACCATGGCTCTTCAATAGAGTGAGATACTCGACGTAATCCGTCTTACCATCACCCGGCAAGACGAACTGGAATTTCTCAGCGGTGCCACCATTGGTATCTTTGATGTGTACATAGCGCGTCTGCCCGATCATCAGCGCCATGGACTCGTTAAGTTTGTAGCCGCGCAGTTCAAAGTGGCTGAAATCATAGGTAAGCCTGATCCAAGGACTATTCGCCTGCTTCACGAGCCACGCAGCGTCTTCAGGTGTGTGCAAGGCACCGCCGACGTGGGCTTTGATGGCGATGACGGCTTTGGATGCTTTGCCAACTTCCGCCCATGCGTTCAAGCGTTCGGCCATGGTATCTTTAACTTCCTTCCATTGGTCAGGCTTGCCGCCGAGCGTGGTCTCGATGACCGGCATGCGTTTCGGGGCAAGAGCGTAAGCGAGTTCAGCAGCGTCTTTCAGGCGGTCGAGATTACTCTTCAAGGTATCGGGTTGAGCCAGCAAGCTGAGGTTTTCCATCATGCCGTGGAGGCGCAGGCCCAAGGAATCAATGAGCGCGGCGAGGCGTTTTCTCTCATTCGCCGGAATGTTCTTCGGCTCGGTAGGCCAGCCCGCATTGCAGACCCATTCCACGGAATCGTATCCGATCTCCGCGCAGGTGCGCAAAGCTACATCTACCTCCAGTGATTTCATGCCGTAGAGGCTCATGCCGAAGGGGATCATGGGCCCGCCTTTGGGAGCAGCGAAGGAGTCGGTGGTGATGCCGGTAGAGACCGCCAACGCGCCCGCTGCGCAACGGGTTAGGAAAGAGCGGCGGCTGAGTTCATTGGCGGAATTGGCGGGAAAAGACATAGGTCAATAGACACCGGGTTGTGAGCTGGGCAAATTTTGGCCTGTTGAGATGAAAACGCAAGCTTGGCCTCTGAGCCTGCTTGGAAAAGGGGTATTTCGAGGCACAGGGTCACGACCCTGCCCCCGCTTAGGTTGAAGGAAAGGCGAGGGAGGCGAAGAGTGAAGTGATCAGAGCCTCCTCTCCCCGGCCCTCTCCTCCATCTATCGATGGAAGAGAGGGAGATGGAGCGGATGGCGGCTTTCCTGAGCCGTGGGCGTTTCGGGGGCCGTGCGCGGATAGGGCCTTTTTCCAGCAGACTCTCAGGTTTTCATTGCCGCGTAGCACGGCTCCTGCTTATTTACACGGCATCTCACAACTGGATGGCCCCAGTGGGGTTATACCAAGTGGCATTATTGGAATGTGCGGCGATGGGGAAGATGACTACAACGACGCTGGATCTGGGGGCTTACGAGCCTAAGCTGCTTTCACAGGGGCTGGGTGTCTGGCGCTACCAGAAGCCGCTGCCGCTCACCACCGAAACGGGGAAGCTGCGGGTCATCGCATTGGGCGTAGGGGGAGCTTTTTCGGCGCGGATGTTTCAATCCAATTTCATCCTCATCAAGGGCAAGACGGCACTGTTCGTGGATCTCGGTTCCAAGGCCACGTTCAAGATGAGCGAGTTCGGCCTGTCTGCCCATGCCATCAAGCATCTGCTGGTGACACATTCGCATGCGGATCATATCGGCTCACTGGAGGAACTGGCGCTGAAGCGCCGGTATGAAGCGCCGTTCATCGAGATGCCGAAAGAGCAGGGGGAGGATTTTAACACCTACTTGATGCGTTGTGCCAACGCGCGGGCAGAGGGGCGTTTCCGTCCCAAGCTGTATGTGCCGGATCATTATGCGGACATGCTGTGGGATTGGTCCTTGCGCGGTGGTTTGGCGTTTTCGGAGGTGACGGACGTGCCCGATCCGAAAGGTGAACTCCTGCTGGAGCATTATTTCGATGTGGTGACGCCGAAGCATTTGCCGGGGGAAGCGGTGGACACGTGGGAGTTCACGGTGAAGGGCGAGGTGAAGGAAGATGATCTCACGGTGCGCATCTTTGCGGCGAATCATATCCCGGATACGGCGGCCACAGTGGAGGAGAGCATCTACACGACGGGCCTGATCGTGGATGGGCGGGTGCTGATCTCCGGGGATACGAAGTTCGATCTGGGGATGCTGCAACGGCTCGCGCCGCAGTGCGAGGTGATCTTCCATGATTGCCAGCATTTCCTGGGTGGTGTGCATGCGAATTATCAGCAGCTCAAAACGCTGCCTGCCGAGATGAAGGCGAAGATGGTGCTGTATCATCTCTCGGATGGGATGCTGGATATCAATGTGAAGGCGGATGGGTTTGCGGGGCTGATGGAGCCCGCGCCGGTGGTGTATGATTTCTAGGAGAGTTGGGTTTGTATCTTTCGGATAATGCTGCGATTTTTTGAGTAACCGAACAGGGGCGGTTCCTAAAAGAGTAGGATGGTTTTCACTTTGTGTTGAGAATCCAAAAATGGCAAAGAAAGCACCTGAGGAATGTTAAAAATGTCTCTTCTAGAATGTTTGCTTCGACAGTGTGAAGAACCTCCTTCATCCTCCGATCATTGGCTGGTTTTCTATGCATGGGGTGCAGCATTCAATGTGAAGGAGATGGATGAAAAAATTCTGCAACTTGCCCAATGCATTCCCAAAAGAAACGCTGATATTATTGCGGTGAGGTCAGCATCTGTCCTAAAGCGAAGTGAGTTTGAATCATTGCTTCCTCATGATTACCAGTTTCCAGATGGGCAGGGCGTTCCTCGGGTGTTTTTTCAAAAATTGGTTGAAATGCCAAAATTGTATCAAACATTGCATTTGCCTGAAGGTGGAAATATGCCGCCACCTCCTGAACGGATAAAACTGACCCCAAGAATTGGCCAAGCATTGACAAGTGATGAGCATGCACTAGTGGCTGATTTTATTGAATTTTGGGATGAGGCAAATCCCGAGTTTTGGTTTGGTGCGAATACACGCTATGTTTTGTTGAAAGCGCCGTTACTTCCGGGAGCATTGTGCGTGTTCGACAGGATCCGCAATTCACCTATTTATTTTCAAGATTTGGAAGTGCATCGGATTATTTGTATGAAAATGTGGGAAATCGGGGTGGAGATTATCGAGGAATATTACCAAAATTGACCGTATTTCTGTCTGAGTTTTCTATTTGAGTTCTTTAGCATAGGGTAGAAGTAGGACATTTTACTCACCATGAACCGGCGCAATTTTCTTTTTGCTACGACGGCGATGACTTTGGGCGGAGGGGTTTTGTCGGCGTCTTCGGCGCGAGCGGCGGAGGAGCGGCGGATCAATCGGAAGGGGAAATCCGAGTTGCGGGCGGAGGTGGTGATCGTGGGGGCGGGGTTGGGTGGTTGTGCGGCGGCTTTGGCGGCTTTGCGTCGTGGGCTGCGGGTGATTTTGACGGAGGAGACGGATTGGATCGGGGGGCAGTTGACGCAGCAGGCGGTGCCGCCGGATGAGAATCGCTGGATCGAGACGAATGGGGCGAATCAGAGTTATCGCGAGTTGAGGAATGCGATCCGGGATTATTATCGGCGGCATTATCCGCTGACGGACGCGGCGAAGGGGAAGGTGGATCTGAATCCGGGGGATGGTGCGGTGTCGCGCTTGTGTCATGAACCGAAGGTGGCGTTGGCGGTATTGGAATCGTGGTTCGCGCCGTGGCAGAGCAGCGGGCAGCTTACGTTATTGTTGGAGCATAAGGCGGTGGCGGCGGAGATGGTGGGTGATGAGGTGAGGGCGGTGGAGGTGCAGAATTTGCGCTCGGGGAACAAGGTGGTTTTAAGCGCGCCGTATTTCGTGGATGCGACGGAGTTGGGGGATTTGTTGCCGTTGACGAGGACGGAGTTTGTCACGGGTGCGGAATCGAAAGCGGAGACGGGGGAGCTGCATGCGGTGGCGAAGAATGATCCGAATAATCAGCAGGCGTTCACGATGTGTTTCGCGCTGGATTATGTGGCGGGTCACGAATCGGTGATCGAGAAGCCGCGGGAGTATGAGTTCTGGCGGAATTACGTGCCGAAGATGTCGCCGGTGTGGCCGGGGCGTTTGCTGGATCTGACTTACACGCATCCTCGCACGATGTTGCCGAAGAAGCTGGGGTTTAATCCGGAAGGGGAGCATCCGGGGACGGTGACGAATCTGTGGAAGTATCGACGCATCGCGAACAAGGCGAATTTCCGGGCGGGCACGTATCCGGGCGATATCTGCCTGGTGAACTGGCCGCAGAATGATTATCTGCTGGGGAATCTCGTGGGGGTATCCGACAAAGAATTCAAGCAGCACGTAGAGCGGGCGAAGCAATTGAGTCTCTCGCTGGTGTATTGGTTGCAGACGGAGGTGGAGCGGCCGGATGGCAAGCAGGGTTGGCCGGGGTTGCGTTTGCGGAAAGATATCGTGGGCACGGAGGATGGGCTGGCGAAGTATCCGTATGTGCGCGAGGCGCGGCGGATCAAAGCGGTGTTCACGGTGAAGGAGCAGCATGTGGGATTGGAGATGCGCGCGCTGGCTACGGGTGTGAAGGAAGCGGAGGCAAAGGCGGAGCAGTTCTACGATTCAGTCGGCATTGGGGCCTATGCGATAGATCTGCATCCGACGACGCGTGGTGATAATTACATCGATTTTTTGACGGCGCCGTTTCAAGTGCCATTGGGGGCATTGCTGCCGCAGCGGGTGAAGAATCTTTTGCCGGCGAATAAGAATATCGGGACGACGCATCTGACGAATGGGTGTTATCGGTTGCATCCGGTGGAGTGGGGCATCGGCGAGGCGGTGGGTGCGCTAGCGGGGTATTGTGTGAAGAAGAAGGTGGAGCCGAAGGCGGTGCGGGAGCGACGTGAATTGCTGGCGGAGTTTCAGGGGGAACTCGGGAAGGCGGGGGTGGAGACACAGTGGAAATGACCGGTTGCACCGGCTGGCCAATAACCGAACTCTGAGCTTCGAAGAATTATCGCGAGAGGGGATAAGTTTGAGCCTTCTCACGTCGGCTGCTACGAATTGAGGGAGCGATGCGATTGGTGGGCATATTTATTGGGTTGGCGGTTTTGTTTCTCGTGCCGTTTTTGATTTGGGGCGAGGAGCTGACGCATTCGTTTTCTTTTCAAGGATCGGTGGAGTGGCTGCGGCAACAGGGCCAGTTCGCGTGGCTGGCGGGGTTGGTATTGCTGGCGAGTGATCTGGTGTTGCCGATTCCAGCGACGGCGGTGATGGCGGCGCTGGGGTTGATCTATGGACCTGTGATCGGTGGATTGATCGGAGCGGTGGGCTCGTTTCTTTCGGGATTCATCGCATATGGGTTGTGTCGCATGTTGGGGCGGAAGGCGGCGGTGAAGGTGGTGGGGGAAGAGGATTTGAAACGCGGGGAAGAATTGTTCACGCGCTTGGGCGGTTGGCTGGTGGCGGTGTCGCGGTGGTTGCCATTATTTCCAGAAGTCATCGCGTGCATGGCGGGGCTGACGCGGATGCCGGTGAAGTTGTTCGCGGTGGCGTTGTTGTGTGGATCGGTGCCGATGGCGTTCACGTATGCGGCAATCGGTCATGCAGGCGTGGAGCATCCGGGAATGGCACTGGCGTTGAGCGCGCTAGTGCCGCCGGTATTGTGGCTGGTGGTGCAAGGCTGGATCAAACGTCGTGCTTATTCCAATTCATCGCGCAGTGAGTAATTGATTTGAGGAGTCGTCGGTCTTTATTCTGTGGGCGTGTCAAATCCGGCGGTGATCGCTCCAGTGGTGGGAACCATTCTCGGCGTAGTATTTCTGGGAATGGCGTTGCGTGCAGGCAGACGGCGTCGTCTGCTCGACGATACTCCGACGTGCAAGACCACGGGCGTCTTCATCGGCATGGTGGAGCTCAAAGGGACGGCGGAATCAGAGCAACCGCTGAGGAGTTATCTGGCAGAGCAGAGATGCGTGCATTACCAATGGAGTGTGGATGAGCATTGGTCGCGGACAGTTACGGAGCATTACACGGACAGCAATGGGAAATCGCAAACGCGTACGAAGCATGAGAGTGGATGGAAAACGGTGGCCGATGGCGGCACGATGATTCCCTTTTACGTGCAGGATGATTGCGGCGTGGTGCAGGTGAATCCGCAGGGAGCGGAGCTGGAAACGGTCACGATGTTTGAAGAGATGTGCGGGCGAGGCGATGCGTTGTATTATGCCAAGGGGCCAGCATTCGCAGTTTCGGATTCCGATCATCGCCGCAGGTTTGTGGAGAAGGGCATTCCATTACATCAACCCGTTTATGTCATGGGACAAGCTAGGGAGCGCAGTGACATCGTGGCAGCGGAGATCGCGCAGAGTGACAAGGCGTCCATGTTCATGATCTCCACGCGCAATGAGGAATCCATCAGTGGGGGCATGGCAACAGCCTTTTGGCTATGGGGCATTGGTGGGTTGATTGCGATGGCGGGTGGTTTTGGCATTGGCTTTTCGCAGAACATCAATGGAGCTGGTCCATTGCCGTTGATTGCTGGTGGTGTGCTTTACATCGCGTGCTGGTTCTTAGGCTGGGCATGGATGGTATTCAACAGCGTGGTGGGATTGCGGCAGCGGGTGAAGCAGGCGTGGTCGCAGGTGGATGTGCAATTGAAGCGGCGGCAGGATCTGATTCCCAATCTGGTATCCACCGTCAAAGGGTTGAAGGATTACGAGTCCAAGCTGCAGACGGAAGTGGCTACGATGCGGGCGCAGATGACGGCGACGCCGCCGGGTGAAGCGGGAGCAGATTTCTCGGGCATTGCGCCATTGCTGGTGGCGATCGAGGAGAATTATCCGGAACTGAAGGCGGAAGAATCGTTCCTGAACTTGCAGAAGAATTTGATTGATACAGAGCAACGGATCGCGTTGGCGCGGGGGTATTACAATGAGATAGCGTCGTTCTATAACACGCGACTGGAGGTGGTGCCGGACCGTTTCCTGGCAGCCTTGGCGGGGATGAAGCCGGAGGCACTCCTGCTCGCGGAGAGCTTTGAACGGCAGGCAGTTGAGGTGAAGTTCGCGGAGTGAGGTTCAATTTAGGGATTTACGGCAAAGGAGGGAAAGAGTAGGAACTTTTACTCTTCCTTAACAATTTTAGGGGAACTTTTGTTCCGGTTCCGGCGTTATACAGGCATTGATGAACACAATTGCAGCCAGAATTAGTGGAATAATCGCTACCGGAAGCGTTTTGTTTACGCTGAATACCCAAGCGGATTGGACGCAATTCCGCGGTCCTAATGGAAGTGGCACGGTAGCTGGAGCCAAGCCGCCGGTGGAATGGGCGGATGGCAAGAATGTGCAGTGGAAGGTGGCATTGCCGGGACCGGGGACATCCAGTCCGATTCTGGTGGGGGAGAAGATTTTCATCACCTCATGGTCTGGTAATGGCGCTAATGGTCAGGCGGGAGCATTGAAGCGGCATCTCGTCTGTCTGGACCGTAAGACGGGCAAAGCGATTTGGAGCAAGGTGATCAACGGTGAAGCGAATGTGGATCGTTATGATCAGATGCTCCAAGAGCACGGCTACGCGAGCCATACGCCAGTGAGTGATGGCGAGCGCGTTTATGTGTTCTTCGGCAAGGCGGGTGCGCTGGCATTTGATTTGGACGGCAAGCAGGTTTGGCAGACAAATCTGGGCACGGGTGCGAATCAGAAGAATTGGGGGTCCGCTTCCAGTCCGGTGCTCTACAAGGATTCCGTCATTATCAATGCTTCCGAAGAAAGCCACGCCATCTACGCGCTCGATAAGAAGACCGGCAAGCAATTGTGGAAGGCGGAAGGTGCGGGTTTGGAATATGTCTTCGGTACGCCGGTGCTCATGGAAACAGAAGGCAAAGCGGAGTTGATCCTCGCGTTACCGAATGAGCTTTGGGCGATCAATCCTGATACGGGCAAGCTGCGCTGGTTCGCGGATACCGGCATGTCTGGCAACGTGGCTCCGAGCGTTGTGCCGGGTAAAGGTGTGGTGTATGCCTTCGGCGGTTTCCCACAGTTGATGGCTGTGGCGGTGAAGACTGGCGGGAAGGGTGATGTCTCGCAAAGCCATGTGCTGTGGCGGAACAATAACAGCTCTTACATCCCTACGCCGGTGCTGCATGAGGACCGGTTGTATTTCGCCAGTGATGCCGGGTTTGCGGTGTGTCTCGATGCGAAGACGGGGTCGTTGGTTTACAAAGAGCGTTTGCCCGGTGCGAGTGCCTCGGGTCGCGGCGGCAAACCTTTCTACGCCTCTGCGGTGCTGGCGAATGGTCAGGTCTATGCTGTGAGCCGGCGCAATGGCACATTCGTTTTCCCGGCCAAGCCTGAGTTCAAAGTGGTCGCACAGAACAAGCTGACGGATGACACGCAGTTCAATGCGACACCGGCCCTCGATGGCCAGACGATTTTCCTCCGCTCAGACCGTTACCTCTACTGCATCGCGTCTGCAGCGGGTGAATGACCAAAACAATTCAATCAATCCAATCCAACCCCAACCAAAATACGAACATGAAGAAGACAGCGATTTTAACGGCACTCGCGCTCAGCGCGACAGTGTGGACGGTTTCCGCTCAAGATCAGGGCGGTCAACGTCCTGAACGTCCCGGTGGTCCACGCCCTGAAGGTGGCCAGCAAGGCCAGCGTCCTGAAGGCGGTCAACGTCCCGGTGGTGGTCAGGGACAGGGCCAAGGCGGCTTCCGTCCTATGCCGAATCCGGTGATCACGGCATTGGATGCGAATGGTGACGGTTCGATCGATGAAGCGGAATTGAAGAACGCGACGGCGGCGCTTAAGAAGCTGGACAAGGACAATGACGGCAAACTTTCGCAGGAAGAGTTGCGTCCTGCTGGCATGGGTGGTCGCGGCGGCTTCGGTGGTCAGGGCGGACCGGGAGGACAGGGTGGCCAAGGCGGCGGTGACTTCGTCGCGCGTTTCATGGAGAACGATAAGAATGCTGACGGCAAGCTCTCCAAGGACGAGATGCCCGAGCGCATGCAAGGCATGTTCAGCCGTATGGACACCAATTCTGACGGCTTTGTAGACAAGAAGGAGATTGAAACCTCAATGGCCCAGATGCGCGAACGCGGTGGTCAAGGTGGTCAACGTCCTCCGGGTGAAGGTGGTCAACGTCCGGAAGGTGGCAACCGTCCGCAACGTCCGCCGACGGAATGATCTTACTTAAATAAAAAAGGAAAGGGCAGCGTTCGCGTTGCCCTTTTTCATTTCACGAAGTCTTGAGCTACGCTGCAGGAGCGTAATGGCAGTAGATGGAGCGGAGCAAGGCCGGGTTCTGTAAAGCCTGCTCAACTTCGTGTTTTTCTTTGAGCAAATGCCAGAGTGGTTGTTTTACTTTGGGGATTTGGCAGAAAGCCTCAGAGACTTGCTTGTCCCAGTGAGATGCGAAGTGTTGCAGGTCATCTGGACGGATCTCTTTCCGGCATTCTACATGACGGCAGAGGCAGCCGAAGTTCTCGCGCAGGTTCAGCGTGCCGTAATCATCCGTGAGTTCTTCGCCAGCCTGGATATCACGCACGGCGATTTCGAAGTCGTAACCGGCAGACATGCAATTCGCATTGCAGGAGTGGTTGAAGAAGCGTGAGTGGTCCCAGCACAGGATGATATCGCCCTTGGCATCGACGAAAGAGTACTTCTCCAGGATGGCCTGATACTGAGGGTCCATGGCGTTGACCCGTTCAGGCGTGAAGACCTGATCCAGATCGTCGCGCACCCACACGATGGTGCCTTTGGGGATGAAGTGAGTGGCGAAGACGCCGTGTCCTATCTCTTCGCTGACCAGCTTAAGTTGGGTGTCCGGGTGGACCACGGACGGCGATTTAAGAAAAAGCCCGTTACGAAGCAACTACTTAGTGAATTTTCCTTAAAGATATAAGTATTACTAATCATTTCCGGCTCCGTCCGAAGCTGTAACCGCCAGAAATGCGGGACTGACGGAAGCGAGGAGCATTGCCACCCGTGCTCTTACCATCATCGAAAAGAGAGGTATACTTATAAGCGAAATTCTCGATCTTCTCACGTTTGATTGTCTGACCTATGAAACGCTCGATGGAAGCGACGTGATCGCGATCTTCTGCAAGCATCAGAGTGAGGGCATCACCGGTCGTTTGGGCACGACCTGTGCGACCGATACGATGGACGTAATCCTCCGGGTGCTGGGGGACATCGTAGTTGATGACATGACTGACGCCTTCGATATCCAAGCCGCGTGCGGCGATGTCCGTAGCGACGAGCACTTCGTATTTGCCATCGCGGAAACCTTTGAGCGCGTCTTCACGCTCGCGTTGGGTGCGATTGGAGTGAAGGACGGTGACTGCGTGGTTCTTGCGCTTGAGCAGGCTGCCGACCTGATCAGCGTTCTGCTTGGTGCGACAGAAGATGATGACAGAATCGTAGTGCAGACGTTCCAGCAGTTCGATGAGCAGGTCTGTCTTCTGCAAGGAGTTCACCGGGTAGAGCGCGTGCTTTACGGTTTCGGCTGGGCTGCGGCGAGCGCCGATTTCGACCGTTTCCGGAGTCTTCATCGCCCATTGGATGAGCGTTTCGATCTGCGGGGGGACGGTGGCGGAGAAAAGAGAGGTTTGGCGGTTCTTCGGACAACGCTCGACGATGCGACGAACGTCAGGGAGGAAGCCCATGTCCAGCATACGATCCGCTTCATCCAGCACGAGGTGCGTGATGTGGTCGAGGCGGCAGGCACCTTCCTGCATGTGATCCAAAAGACGACCGGGAGTGGCTACGAGGATATCCACACCGGTGGAAAGAGCCTCACGCTGTTTGCCGTAGCCGACACCACCATAGATCACCGCAACGGTCAGATCGGTGAAACGGCAATAATCGCGCACTGCGGTTTCCACTTGAGAGGCCAGTTCGCGAGTCGGCTCAAGAATGAGCACGCGTGGATTCTTTTGGTGCGTATCCAGTTTGGAAAGGATGGGCAGGGCAAAGGCGGCGGTTTTGCCGGTGCCGGTCTGGGCGCTGCCGATGACGTCGCGGCCTTCGAGAATGATGGGGATGGCGCGGAGCTGGATGGCGGTCGGGTCGGTGTAACCCATGGCCTTGACTCCTTCAAGGACCGGGGCGGACAGACCAAGTTGTGCAAATGACATGACTAAATCTTAGGTTCCGGAGGGCAGTAAACGGCCTTTCCAGCATCTGGATTGTCCAGAAATAAGGGAATGAAGGGAAGTCTTTAGTTTTAGCGGTTGCCAAGCGGACTGGTGCTTTTAGGCTTTCGGAATGCGATTCACCGATCTTGGCAGGGTTTTCCTTGGGGCTGTCTGGGTGGTTTTATTGGCATCGAATCTGATAGCGGCTGAGGCGTCACCTGAATTCGTGGATACCAATGGCAAGCGGCATAGCCCTTTGACGGTGGGTGAAAAGAAAGGAGCGGTGCTCGTGTTCGTTTCGCCGTTTTGTCCTACCTCAAATGCGTTTATGCCAGAGGTGAACAAGATCGCGACCCAGTATGCGGATCGCTTTGTCTTTTATTTTGTGGAAGCGGATGCGGGCATCTCGCTGCCGGATGCGCAAAAGCATGCCTAGGTGATGGAGTTCAAGGTGCCGGTGCTGCTGGACCCGAAACAGGAACTGGCCAAGCGTGTACAGGCTAAGATGCCCCCCGAAGCCGTGGTGCTAAACGGCAAGGGGGAGGTGCTTTACCAAGGCCGTATCAATGATTTCTACGTGACACAGACGAAGAAGTTGCCGGAGCCGAAAACACATGATCTGAGGGAGGCTTTGGAGGCGGTTGCAGCGGGAAAAGCGGTCCCAAATCCCAAGACGAAGGCGATCGGGTGCTCCATCACGATTGAAAAGTGAGGAGAATATTTGTGGAATAAGGTGATTTACCTGTTGCGTCCGGGGCTTGGGATGTGAATTATACGCGTCCGATCGCGTCGGAGCGTAGCTCAGCCTGGCTAGAGCACTTGCTTTGGGAGCAAGACGTCGCAGGTTCGAATCCTGTCGCTCCGACCATCTCTTCCCCTCACGGTATCATCATGACTCTCAAAGCAATCCGCGCCCAATTACATGCTTACGCGAATCCACGCCGGGCAGCTTTGATGCAGGTGTTTTTCCAGACTGCTCCCGGCGGGTATGGGGCAGGGGATAAATTCATTGGATTGACGGTGCCGCAAGTGCGTGAAGTGGTGCGATCAGGATGGGAAGTATCGCCTTCGGTGGTGCTGGGGCTGTTGAAATCACCCATCCATGAGGAACGCCTGCTGGCCTTGCTTATCTGGGTAAGGCAGTTCAGCAAAGGAGATGAAGTGCGTCGCGAAGCCATTTACCAGAGTTATCTGGAACACACGCGGTGGATCAATAATTGGGATCTCGTCGATGCGTCAGCACGGGACATCGTGGGCGCATGGCTGGCGGATAAGGACAGGGGTGTGCTTTACAAGTTGGCCAAGTCTGCGGACTTATGGGAAAGGCGTATAGCCATCATCGCCACGTTTTACTTCATACGGGAGAAGGATTCTAAGGACACGGTTGCCATTAGTGAAATGCTGCTAAGGGATGAGGAAGACCTTATTCACAAGGCCACGGGCTGGATGCTGCGTGAGACAGGGAAGCGTGATTTGGAAGTGCTGGAAGGCTTTTTAAGGAAGCATTGCCGCACAATGCCGCGCACCATGCTCCGCTACGCGATCGAGAAGCTGCCGGAGGTGCGTCGGCGTGCGTATCTGCAGGGGAAGGTGGAGAAATAAAAAAGCGCCCGGATGGTATCCGGGCGCTTATAGAAATCTAATGGACCAGTTTACTTGGCAGCGGCAGGAGCGGCGGCCTTCTTCAACTGGATGGAGAGGCGGGACTTCTTACGGTCCACGGTTTCCTTCTTGATGACGCCAGCCTTGGCGGCCTTGTCGAGAGCGGAGATGGCGACCTTCAGGGCCGATGCAGCCTCGTCTTTCTTGCCGCCTTGGAGGAGCTTCAAGTAGCTCTTTTCCAACGTCTTGACCTTGGAGATGACGGCGGTGTTACGGGACTCTTTACGGGCGCTGCTGCGCACGCGGCGTTCGGCTGACTTCGTATTCGGCATAGCTTCTAAAAATCGTTTTCTTGCAAACTAAGAGCCGCGCACTGTAACGGAACCAATAAAGTTGTCAACGGCTTGTTCAGGGATGTTTTTTTACCCATTTTAAAGGTTGGCCAGATTGGATCGCATTAAAAGCGATAGTTTTTTTCCGCCCTTTTTAGGAAAGGTGTGGTTTCGCTTGCAGGACCAGGAAATCAAAAACCCCGCAGGTTTGCACCTGCGGGGTTTTCAAATTCTCTTAAGCGGCCTTAATTATTGGCCGTTATTACCGATCGCTTCCACTGGGCAGCCTTCCATGGCTTCCTTGCACTGGGCTTCCTCTTCCGGAGAGCCGGGCTGCTTGTAGACGTAGGAGTGACCGCCGTCATCGTTGCGGGTGAAGTTCTGCGGAGCGGTTTCGCGGCACAAATCGCAGTCGATGCATTGATTGTCCACGTAGTACTTGCCCGCAATGTTTTGCGAATAGCTATTTTCTAGGTCAGCCATAAAAGTCGGTTTTTAAATCAAAACTTTGCTAGATATGCGGTCCCCTCGCGCGCTTGGCAAGACGATTCGTGGCACTTTTTCTGTCCTGTCAGCCTGTCCGGACGACCTTACGACTCACTTCCGAAGATAGCACACACTTGCTACCCTTCCAAACCGGTCGGTAAACTTCTTTTTCCTCATCCTTCCCATGATTAAAACTATTTCTACTACCTTGCATAAAAGCTTCCCATGACGCTCCGATTCCCTATCTTCCCGCCCCGTGAGTGCTAATTCTGTCCGCAAGACCAAAATCATTGCGACACTGGGTCCCGCTACCGATTCACCGGAGATGTTAGGCCGGTTGATCGATGCGGGAATGAACATTGCCCGTTTGAACATGTCCCACGCTCCCCATGACTGGGTACGGCGTGTAGTGAAAGACATCCGTGCCGCCGCCAAGGCGCGCGGAGTGAGCGTGGGTATCCTCATGGATACCCAAGGGCCCGCCATCCGCACCGGCGATCTGCCGGTCGCCCTGGATCTCCAGCCCGGTGAAATCTTCAACTTCACCGTCCGCGGTGAACAGAGTGAAGAACACCGCTCGGTGGATGTGAACTACGAGAACTTTATCAACGATATCAGCGTAGGCGATACTGTCCTGGTGGATAACGGGGCCATCCACATGAAAGTGCTGGCCAAGCATAACAACCATGTGAAGTGCGAAGTGCTTACCCCGGGCAAACTGGGTAGCCGTCGGCACATCAACTTGCCTGGCGTGAAAGTCAGTTTGCCAGCCATGACGAGCAAAGATTTGGCGGATATCGCCGTCGGGCTCGAGATGGGCGTTGATTACATCGCGCTCTCCTTCGTGCGCGAATCCAAGGACATCCAGCAGCTCCGCGCTGTGGTGGAAAAAGCCAATCCGCGTCCGCTCATCGTGGCGAAGATCGAGGATCAGCAGGCCATCAAGAATATCAACAGCATCATCGCGGAAGCGGATGCCATCATGGTGGCCCGCGGGGACCTCGGCATCGAGTGCCCTTACGAGGAGCTGCCCATCATCCAGCGCAAGATTGTGAAGACATGTCTGCGCGTTGGTCGCCCGGTCATCGTGGCCACGCACATGCTGGAAAGCATGATCTCTACGCCGCATCCGACGCGCGCCGAGATCACGGACGTGGCGAATGCCGTCTATGAACAGGCAGACGCCATCATGCTCAGCGGTGAAACCACGGTGGGCAAGTATCCGCTCAAATGTCTCGAAGTGATGGATCGTGTGGCCAGCCGTATCGAACGCTCTGGCGGTGCGAACTTCCAGGAACGTGCCGAGTTCACCAGCCCGCGACAGAAGCTCGTGAAGAGCGCTGTGGTGATGGCGGATGAATTGCGCGCGGATGCCATCGTGATCTTCACGATCCGCGGCACCATGGCGCGTTACACCTCATGGATGCGCCCACGTCATTCCAAGATCTTCGCCGTGTGCGAATCTCAGGAGATGGCGGACCAGATGACGTTGCTCTATGGCGTTGTGCCGGTAGTGATGCCGTTCAACCACGCATCACCGGAGAAGACGATCAGCCCGGCGATTGATGCCTTGAAGAAGAGCGGTTATGTGGCCAAGGGGAACACCGTGGTGGTCGTGAGTTCCATCTCGGCTGAGGAACGCATCGTGGAAGCGATCCAGATGCGGGTGGTGGAGTAAGTCTAAAAACAACTGTTACGAAAGAGGCTGCGCCGTTTGGTGTAGCCTCTTTTTATGTACGTATGAGAATAAAACCCCGCTTAAATCCAGAACCGAACAAAAACTTTCATCTGCCCGCCTGCATCATCACTTGTTAACTAGGCTGCTACTGTCGAAAAATATGACAAACGTAGATTTTACGATATAGTGAAAGTTGGGTATGAGTGAGCATCGCCTTCCGGCACATGTTTTGAACCTCGGGTATCTTGAGGAACTCCAGTCGGCACACGAACGGGACCCTAAAACCGTGCCGCCTGAGTGGGGCGAATATTTTCAGTCCGTCTCCAATGGCAAGGTGGCCTCTTCAGCAGAACTGCGTCCATCACCCGCACCCGTCAAAGCCAAGCCCTTAGCGCAGCCAAAGCTATCTCCCGTCACCTCGAATGGTGCGGATTCTGGTGTCTGGCATGACCGCATCAATCAGCTCATCCGGTCCTATCGCGTGCGCGGCCATATCATCGCGCAGGTGCATCCCATCGGTGAGACGCCGCGTATCCCGGCGGAGTTAGACCCTTCCTATTACGGTTTTTCTGCCAGTGATTTCGATCGCGAGTTCTCCTGCGAAACCTTGGTGGATGAGAACCCGCTGACGCTTCGTAAAATTCTAGAGATTTTGCGGAATACTTATTGTCGCTCCATCGGCGTGCAATACATGCACATTGATGATCTGGATGTGCGGCAATGGTTGCAGCAGCAGATGGAGCCGTGCCAGAACCGCATCACGCTCGCGCCGGATATCCAGAAACGCATCTTTTCCAGACTCACCGATGCGACGATGTTCGAGGAGTTCATCCGTAAAAAGTTTCTCGGCGCGAAAAGCTTTTCACTCGAAGGCAGTGAAAGCCTGTTGCCGCTGCTCGACCTCGCCATTGAGAAGGCCGGTGGCCAGGGCGTGAAGGAGATCGTTATCGGCATGGCGCATCGTGGGCGGTTGAACGTGCTCGCGAACATCATGGGCAAAAGTCCACGCCAGATTTTCCGCGAGTTCGCCGATGCTGATCCGCAATATTACGTGGGCGGTGGCGATGTGAAATATCATCTCGGCCACAGCAATGATTGGCAGACGGCGGCGGGTGATACGGTTCACCTCTCGCTGTGCTTTAATCCGAGCCACCTCGAATTCGTGAACACCGTGGTGCTGGGCCGTGTGCGAGCGAAGCAAGATCGTGTGGGCGATACGGATCACACTTCATGCATGGGCTTGCTCATCCACGGTGATGCGGCATTTGCCGGTGAAGGCATCGTGCAGGAGACGCTTAATCTCAGTCAGCTTGCTGGCTACACCACTGGTGGGACGTTGCATATCGTGGTGAATAATCAGATCGGATTCACCACCACGCCGGGTGATGCGCGTTCCTGCCTTTACGCCACGGATGTTGCGCGCATGTTGCAAGTGCCCATCTTCCATGTGAATGGTGAGGACCCGGAGGCGGTCGCGCAGTCGTTGCATGTGGCAATGGATTTCCGGAAGAAATTCAAACGCGACGTGTTCATCGACATGTATGGCTATCGCAAGCTGGGCCATAACGAAACGGATGAACCGTCCTTCACGCAACCGGTGCTGTATCAAGCCATCGCCCAGCGCAAGCCGGTGCGTGAGGCGTATCTGGAGCAGTTGTTAAAACTCGAAGGCATCTCTGCCGAAGAAGCCGAACAGATCGCTGCTGAACGCCGTGAGAAATTGGAGAAGGAGCTGACGGAGTCTAAGAATAAAGATTACAAGCGGCCTGGCGAGAAGGCGCGTGGGGTGTGGGCGAAGAGTGCCTATCATGGTGGTGATGAAGAGACGGTGAAAGAGGTGAAGACGGGCGTGGAACAAAAGCGCCTGAGCGAGCTGCTGAAGAAGCTGACGGAACGTCCTAAGCAATTCACGCCGCATCCGAAGCTTGAGCGTATTCGCGAGACTTGGCTCAAGATGGCGGAAGGGGGAGAGCCGCTCGATTGGGCCGCCGCTGAAGCACTCGCATATGCTTCACTCGCTACGGAAGGCGTTCGTATCCGCATCTCGGGACAGGATGCGCGACGCGGCACGTTCAGTCATCGTCATGCCGTGCTGCATGATTTTCAAGGCAAGGGCATCTACACCCCGTTGCAACATCTCTCTCCAGAGCAAGCACCGTTCGAGGTCTATAACAGCCCCTTGTCCGAGGCCGGGGTGCTGGGCTTTGATTATGGTTACAGCTTGGATTACCCAGATGGCCTGGTGATCTGGGAGGCGCAGTTCGGTGATTTTGTGAATGCCGCGCAGGTGATCATTGATCAGTTCATCACCAGCGCGGAGGATAAGTGGAAGCGCCTTTCCGGCCTCGTCATGCTGCTGCCGCATGGTTACGAGGGCATGGGGCCAGAGCATTCGAGCGCGCGCTTGGAACGATTCCTCGGGCTTTGCGCGGAAGATAATATGCAGGTGGCGTATCCTTCCACACCCGCACAGTTCTTCCATTTGCTACGACGTCAGGCGTTGAGTCTGTGGCGCAAGCCTTTGGTGGTGCTGACGCCGAAGAGCATGCTGCGTCTACCAGAAGCGCGATCGACTTTGGCGGAACTTGCGGAAGGTTCTTTTCAGCGGGTCATTCCCGACACAGAGGCCAAGCAAGCCAGCCGTATTCTGCTCTGCAGCGGCAAGGTCTATCACGAACTGGTGAAGCATCGCACCGAACACAAGCGCGATGACGTGGCCATCCTGCGGCTCGAACAATTTTATCCGCTCAAACGCGATCTGCTGGAAGAGCAACTGAAAGCATTTCCGAAAGGCACACCGCTGGTCTGGGTGCAGGAGGAGCCGATCAATATGGGCGCTTACGGTTATCTGCATCTGCACTTGAGTCGCTTGCGGGATTATCCGCTCTCGGTGGCTGCGCGCGCTGAATCGGCCAGCCCGGCTTCTGGTTCCTCCACGGTTCACAAACAGGAACAGCAACTCATCATCAACTTCGCTTTTGGGCAGGCTTCCTGACGTATTTTGAAAGAACACTTTTATGGCCATTGAAATCAAAATCCCCTCCTTGGGCGAATCCATCACCGAGGTTCAGATCGCTTCCTGGCTGGTGAAGGAAGGCGATAGCGTGACGAAGGATCAGAATCTCGTAAGCATCGAGAGCGAGAAAGCCACGGTGGAAATCGCCGCGCCCGAGGCCGGTGTGGTCGGCAAGATTCTGAAGGGTAACGGCTCCGCCGCGAATGTCGGCGATGTGATCGGCAGCATCGAGGCAGGCGGTGAAAAACCTGCGGATACCAAAGCGGAAAAACCGGCCGAGGCGAAGGAAGAGAAAACTGCCGCGCCAGCCCCTGAGAAAAAGGCCGCGAAGAAGAGTTCTGCTGAGAAGAGCGCAACCACTGCATCGGCTCCCGTTGAGAAACCGGCGGAGAAGAAAGAACCGGCCAAGGAAGCGGAAGCGAAAACAACTGCGTCTGAAAAACCAGCGAGCGAACCTGCCCCCAGCAAGCCCGTGAAGAATGAAGTGGCCCCGCAACCTGTCGTTGAAAACGAGGAAGAGATGACGGAAGAAGCGAGTGAGCCTGAGGTGAAAGCACCGGTTGCCAAAGAAACTGCATCGGCACCAGCGCAGAAGCCGGTGAGCAAAGATGATTCGCGTCGCGAAGAGGTAAAGCCGATGACGCCTTTGCGTCGCACGGTGGCGAAGCGTCTCGTTGAGGCACAGCACAGCATGGCGATCCTCAGCACGTTCAACGAGATCGACATGTCCAAGGTGATGGCGCTTCGCAAACAATATCAGGAGGCATTTCAGGCGAAGGCCGGGGTGAAGCTCGGTTTCATGTCCTTCTTCGTGAAGGCCGTCATCGAAGCCCTCAAGACGGTGCCGCAGCTCAATGCGGAGATTCGTGGCAATGACATTGTGTATCGTCATTACTATGACATCGGCGTGGCGATCGGTGCGGGCAAGGGGTTGGTCGTGCCGCCGATCCGTAATGCGGAGAAGTTGAGTTTTGGCGAGATCGAGAAAACCATCGCGGACCTCGGTGTGCGGGCGAAGGATAACAAATTGAAACCGCAGGAATTGGAGGGCGGCACGTTCACCATCAGCAATGGCGGTATCTATGGCTCGTTGCTCTCCACGCCCATTATCAACCCTCCGCAGAGTGGCATCCTCGGCCTGCACAGCATCCAAGAGCGCCCCGTGGCCCGCGATGGCCAAGTCGTCATCCGCCCCATGATGTACGTGGCACTGAGCTACGACCACCGCATCGTCGATGGGCGGGAGGCGGTGCAATTCCTCGTCCGCGTGAAGGATATCATCGAAGACCCGACGCGGTTGTTGTTGGAGATTTGAGGTTGCTTGTTCTTGGAGCGCGACTGTGTGTGCGGAGCACCAGTCGCAGCGGGTGGATAGCTAAAGGAAGTCTCGAAATATTTTATAGGCGCTCGGCGTGTTTCGCGTGCTGCGGCTGATTCCGCAAGCGGAACACAGCCGCGGTCCAAAGGAGGGCAATAGGTTTCATTGCCTACTAACCTTCCGCTGGCCAATCCTGGATAATTCGCCTATACACTAGCGAATGCAGTCGTTGTTCCAACCGCCGGGTGGCGAGAAAACGTGGTCAGCCGTGGCTTTGCTCCTCGGTGGCGCGGTTTCCATCAGCATGGCTGCATCAGGGAACGTGCCTTCGCCCGCCATCTCTTACATCTCCGGCTTTTGGTTTTTAGCGTCCGGTTTTGGGGTGTGGCGCAATCGGCTGTGGGGATATTGGCTGGGTTTGTTGGCCACGGCGTTTGTCTCGGGGCGCCTGGCCATTCTACTCATTAGCGATCCGTTCGAGTGGTCCCGGCTCATCTTCTGCCTGTGCTTCGCGTGGTTCACGGTGGCGTTGTTCATGGAGCGTCCGCGTCGTAGCAAGGACGATCGCCCGCTTATCTCGCTGGTGCTGCTATTGAAGGAATCGCGCACGATGGATGTACATTCGCTTTCGCAGCGCTTGAGTATCGCGTGGGGTGTGCCGGTAGAGACGGCGAAGGATAAAGATGTTTCGGAGGATGAAAACGTGGCGGATAAGACGTATATCGTCGGCTCCACGCCCATCTTCATGATCGGGCATCAGGGCGGGTTCTATCTGGTGAATAATTTTGATCGTCCGTATTTCGATGAACCGGACAAGGCGGCAGAGGATTGCGCTGAGTTACGGCTACGGAAGGTCATCCGTGAACATCGCGCCTGGTTATCTGTGGACCTGTTACGCGTGGGTAATCTGCCGGAGCGCACGACGGCTTACCGGCAGATCGCACATCTGGTGGCCGAATTGGCGGGCGATGATTGCCTGGCGGTTTATTGCCCGGAGAGCGGGCATCTGAATCTTTTCGATAACAGCCTCATTGATGAATTGCGCAGTGAGAATCCGCTCGAGGTTTTCCAGAAACTGACGCATTTGCCGATCATCCAGGTGGATGGCGAAGACCCGGAGATGGTGGCAGCGGTGGCCGAGGCGCGGCGTCGCTGGCCGGAGTTCGTGAGTGCCTTTGGGCAACGTCAGCTAGAGCAGAGCTTTGCCATCAAGGCACCGATTACGCGCAACGGCAACACAGAGTTCATCTGGGTCAGCGTGGACAAGATTGAAGGGGACCAGATTCACGGTCGCCTCGATAATGATCCGGGGGATTTGGGCGAGCTGAAGGCCGGTGACAAGGTGACGGTGACTGTGGCCGAGCTGAACGACTGGGTTTTCAGCAAGGGCGAGGATATGACGGGGCTGTTCACCACGAAGGTGCTGATGAAGAAGCAGGGGAAGTAGTAGCTATTGGATTTTGCGGTTACCCCTCACCCCGGCCCTCTCCCTTCCGAGGGGCGAGGGAGGTGGAGCATTGTTCTGCCTTCCTTATCCATTGGTATTTCGGGCGCGATTACATGATGCGCTCATGGCTTCAAAGCCTAAACTTTGCACTTTGAAGTTTTCCTGCCTTGCTTAACCTCCCCGCACTGAAATGGCCGTGAAGTTTTACAACACCTTGTCGCGCTCCCTCGAGGAGTTCGTGCCGCTTGATCCAGCCGGTAAAGCCGTGGGCATGTATTGCTGCGGGCCGACGATCCATGACTTCGCGCACATCGGCAATTTCCGCACGTTCGTTTTCACGGATCTCTTGCGGCGCTATCTGGAGTTCCGTGGTTATGCGGTGAAGCACGTGATGAACATCACGGACGTGGAGGACAAGATCATCAAGCGCGTGCGTGAGGCGAAGACCACCCTGCGCGAATACACGGGCAAGTATGAGGCGGCTTTCCTCGAAGACCTGAAGACGCTGGCGTGCAAGTCGCCTTCCGTCACACCGCGTGCTACGGAATACATTCCGCAGATCGTTTCGTTGATCGAGAAGCTCATCGCGCGGGGCATCGCTTATCAGGCGGCGGATGGTTCGGTGTATTTCAGCATCGATAAATATCGCGGGTGCGGCTGCAAGTATGGCCAGCTCGTGAATCTGAATTTTGACGGCATGCGCGTGGGCGAACGCGTGGCGAGTGATGAGTATGAGAAGGAATCGCTCGCCGATTTCGCACTCTGGAAATCACGCGTGCCCGAGGATGGCGAAGTGTTCTGGGACAGTCCTTGGGGCCAAGGTCGTCCGGGCTGGCACATCGAGTGCAGCGCCATGAGCATGGACGTGCTGGGCACGAGCTTCGATATTCATGCGGGTGGTGAAGACCTGATGTTCCCGCATCATGAGGACGAGATCGCCCAGAGCGAAGGCGCGGGTGTGCAAGCTCCCGGCCAGAAGTTCGTGAAGTATTGGCTGCATGGCTCGCACTTGCTGGTGGAGGGCAAGAAGATGAGCAAGTCGCTCGGGAACTTCTTCACGTTGCGTGATCTGCTGGGCAAGGGATTCAACGGGCGCGAGATCCGTTATCTGATGATCAGCGCGCATTACCGCGAGCAGTTCAATTTCACGCTTGAAGGTTTGAGTGGAGCACGCACGGCACTGGCGCGTATCGATGAGTGCTTGTTGAAATTGCGCGAGATCGCGGGCCAGACGGCTGCATCGGGTGAATCCGAACTCACTAAGCGTTTCACGGAAGCGTTGGATGAAGATCTGAACGTGGCGGCGGCTTGGGGTGCGGTGTTCGAGTGGGTGCGCGAGACGAATCGCAAACTGGCGGCGAATGAACTGAACGCAGCGCAAGCGGCAACGGAGTTGAAAGCGTGGGAGACGATCGATCAGGTGCTGGGCATCGGTGCAAAGGCGACGGATGAGGTTCCAGCGGAATTGCTCGCGCTCTTGGAAGAACGTCAGGCGGCGCGCAAGGCGAAGAATTTTAAACGCTCCGATGTCATCCGCGATGAACTCAAGGCGAAGGGCTGGGTGATCGAGGACACGCCGAAGGGGCCGCGGTTGAAGAAGATTTAGGCGCCTTGGTGGAGCGCGGAACTGTGTCCCGCAGTGGCTCGCATACGGAGGACTGCCTTGAAAATTTAGCGCGGGCTTTGCTGTTCATGGTCCTGCGGGACACAGTCCCGCGGTCCAATAACGCGCCAAGAACTTAGTTTCCTCGCGGGCTTTCTCTTTCTACACTGGCGGCATGAACCGCCGTCATTTCTTGGGTGCTGCCATTGCTGGTGCTTTGTCGGGTGTTTCTACATTTGCGGCTGAGAAACGGGCGCCGCGTATCGTGCTGCGGTCTTCGTGGCAGACGGTGAATATCGGGGACATCGGGCATACGCCGGGTGTGCTGGCGTTATTGGAGAAGCATATCCCGGAAGCAGAAGTTTCGCTTTGGCCATCGGATGTGAAGAATGGGGTGGAGGAGATGTTGAAGCGGCGGTTTCCGAAGTTGAAGATCGTGACGAAGGAGGATGCGTTTAAGAGTGATTTTCTGCTACATGGTTCGGGGCCTTATCTCACGGCGTGGCGGGATGTGGAGGTGTGGAAGAAGGTGACGGGGAAACCTTACGGCGTGTATGGCATCACGATGGCGGCGGCGGGTGATCCGGGCATGAAGATCATGCGGAACAACGGGCTGGATGAGGACACACGCGCGCTGCTGAGTGGCGCGAGTTTTGTATTCATGCGGGATAGTGCGTCTCTGCAAGTGGTGAAGCAGGGTGGGGTGACGTGTCCGATCATCGAGTTCGGGCCGGATGGGGCGTTCGCGGCGGATGTGCGGAATGATGAGACGGCGATCGCTTTCCTGAAAGCGAATGGATTGGAGGAGGGGCGTTATCTATGCTGCATCCCGAATCTGCGGAATGCGCCTTACTGGAGGGTGAAGCCGGGTTACGCCTTTGACGAGAACAAGCACAAGCGCAATGAGGAGATGAAGGAGCATGATCATGCGCCGTTGCGGGAGGCGATCATCGCCGTCGTGCGGGAAGCGGGCATGAAGGTGATGGTGTGCCCGGAAGATTCCACGCAGATGGAGGCAGGAAAGGAATTGCTCGTGGATCCCTTGCCTGCGGATGTGAAAGCGAAGGTGGTTTGGCGGGAGAAATTCTGGCTGACGGATGAGGCGATCAGCACTTACGTCCGCAGCGCCGGATTGTTCGGTAGCGAGATGCATAGCCCGATCATGTGCGTGGGGAATGGTGTGCCGGCGATCGTGTGCCGTTTCGTAGAGCAGACGACGAAGGGGTTCATGTGGCGGGATATCGGGCTGGGGGATTGGCTGTTCGATCTGGATAAAGAAGAGGAGTTGAAGCGCGTGGCTCCGGCGGTTCTGGCGATGGCGAAAGATCCGGCGGCAGCGAAGGCGAAGGCGGCCAAGGCGCGGGAGTTTGTGCAGAAGCGGCAGCGGGAGACGATGGGGATATTGAAGGAAATGAGTGTAAAGTTCTCAGTTTGAAGTGTTCAGCCGATTGCATCGGAGGCGAGGATAGTCTCAGGTTTCAGGTCTAATGTTTCAGGTCAGGTGGGCGCAGTCAGTCGAGGTGTTTTAAAACCATGCGTTGCCCTAAGTGGAGGTTGGGTTATAGTGAAGGCCGTTGATGCATCGTAGTATTTGGACAATGGTTTTGTTGTTTAGCTTGGGTTACCACCTAAGCGCGCAACCTCTTGCTCCTGACCACCCCCCTAAGCTGGCTCCTGTGCCTGCGAATCTGCCTCGTCCCGCTGTGGGATTGGTGTGGGATGCGATGGTGAAAGAGATCGCGCCGAAGGATAAGGAGACGGATATCCCGTTCAGCTATGCGGTGACGAACAGGGGGACGAATCGCATTACCATCGAACGCGTGGAGACTTCGTGTGGTTGCACGGTGGCGGATCTGCCGAGCGAACCGTGGGTTTTGGAACCGGGGCAGGGCGGATTGCTCAAAGGAGAATTTGATGCGCGGAACAAGAACGGGACGTTGACGAAGACGTTGACGGTGTTCAGCAGCGCAGGGCCACAGGTGCTTAGGCTGACGGTGAAGCTTCCGGAGATGCAGGCCGGTAAAATGCGGGATGGGGCAGAGCGGGTGACGAATCTGATGGAGGCATCGAAGAACCGGCAGGCGGTTTTTGCAGGCAAATGCGTGGCGTGTCATGTGACGCCGACGATCGGCAAGCAGGGGAAGGATCTTTACATGGCCGCGTGCGGCATCTGTCATGATGCGGAGCATCGGGCGAGCATGGTGACGGATCTGAAGACGTTGAAGTATGGCACGCCGAGGGCGTATTGGGAGCATTGGGTGCGGAATGGCAAACCGAATTCGCTGATGCCTGCGTTCGAGCAGAAGCAGGGCGGGCCGTTGAATAATGAGCAGATCAAATCGCTCGTCGATTTTCTGAGCGAGAGCAAAGATTTTCCTTCCAACGTCACTTTACCAATCTCCAATGGAGTGCCAAACAGTGAGTAATTGGTCGTTTCGGTCAGTTGATGTCATCTAGGACTCGCTTGACCAAGAGTCTCGAAATCGCCATTTTCCCTTCAATGACGCTGCCGCCAAATCATTCGGGTCTGTTGATTGCCTTCGAAGGCATTGATGGAGCCGGAAAGACTACACAGGCTAATCGGTTGCAAAGCTACCTGAATTCCAAAGGGATACAGGTTTTACTTACGAAAGAACCCACCAATGGTAAGTGGGGGCAAGTACTGCGTGATTCTGCCGTAACCGGGCGGCTTTCCCTCCAAGAAGAAGTAGAGACCTTTATCAAGGATCGTAAAGAGCATGTTGAGACTAAGCTTCTCCCGGCTTTAGAAAAAGGATTCGTGGTGATTGTTGACCGCTACTATTTTTCCACTGCGGCGTATCAGGGAGCAAGAGGGCTAGACCCAGCCGAATTGATCGAAAAAAATGAGTTTTTTGCGCCTGAACCAGATTTGCTAATCTTACTGGATGTAGATACACGAATTGGCTTAGGGCGTATCAAATCTCGGGGGGATACGGCCAATCATTTTGAAAAAGCAGAGACTTTGGATAGGGCGCGCGAAATATTTCTAGGATTAAAAAAGCCCTATTTACTTAGGCTAGATGCGAATCTTCCGCTCGAGAAAATCACTGAGCTTATCATCTCAAAAATTGAGATGCTCCTATCCAAGAAAGACATTTCAGGAAAAGTGAAAAGCGTCTGAGTTAGTGGACAACGGATATACGCGGCTACTTATGCATCCAAACTTAGCAGTCTCCTCCTCAACATCTCCAAGGCTTGTTGCGAGGTGATGTATTTGAACGTCTCGCGGTCGAAGGCGTTGATGGGGTTGATGACCTTCGTGCGCTCGCCGTCGGTGAGGGCGATGAAGACGGTGCCCACGGGCTTCTCCGGTGTGCCGCCAGTCGGTCCGGCGATGCCTGTGACGGCGATGGCGTAATCCGCACCCGTCTTTGCGCGCACGCCTTCCACCATGGCGCGCGCGGTGGCTTCGCTCACGGCTCCGTGCGCGGCGAGAGTTTCTGCGGGCACGCCGAGGAATTGTTGCTTCGCTTCGTTGCTGTAAGTGACCAGCCCCGCGAGCAGCACGGCGGAAGCGCCAGAGACATTCGTGAGCCGATGCGCGATGAACCCGCCCGTACAAGATTCCGCGAGCGCGAGCGTTTTCTTCCGCTCCGTGAGCATCTTCACCAGCGTGTTCTCCATGTTCTCATCGTTCTCGGCGAAGATATGGTTGCCTATCTGGCCGTAAACGATCTCGGCCGCTTCTTGCACCGTCTCCTCCGCACCGCAACCTTCGAACACCAGCCGCACATCCACCTCACCCACGCGCGCGCAGTAGCCGATCTGGAGACCCGCTTTCGTGAGCTGCGCGAGCGCGGGCGCGATCTGTTCCTCCACCCGAGATTCACCGAGACCCACGCTGCGAAGGGTGCGACACGCGAAGACCGCTTCCAACGGAAACTCGCGATTCAAGAAAGGCACCACCTCTTCGAGGAAGACCGGGCGCAATTCACGCGGCGGACCGGGCAACATCACGATCCACGTCGCCTTGCGATCCGGCCGATAAGGATTCGGGTCGAGCTTCATCGCGAGACCGGGCGCCGTGCCGTAGCGGTTCTCCAGGACCAAGGCACCTTCCGGCACGCGGGCCTGGATGAGCGTGCTGGGCGGCATCGGCCGTTTGCGCTTCGTGAAGAAACTCTCGATCTGCGCGGCGATGCGCGGGTCTTCGTGCAAAGGCTTGCCGAGCAGTTCCGCGATGAGATCGCGCGTGAGATCATCGGAGGTCGGCCCGAGCCCGCCCGTGCAGATGATGAGATCGGCGTGACCGGCGGCTTCGCGCACGGCGTCTTGGATGGCCTTGCCTTCATCGGCGATGGACACCTGGCGCTGGACGAGATACCCGCGATCCGTGAGCTGGCGGCAGAGCCATTGCTGATGAGTATTCAGAACGCGGCCAAGCATCAGCTCGGAACCGGTATTGATGATTTCGATGTTCACGTTAAGCGCAGTAAGTATATGGGAGAGTTGGGAATGGCCGCAAGAAGGCGCAAAGGGCGCAAAATAAGGGGGTTATGCCACGGATGAGATACGGATCACACGGTTAGGAATGGAAGCGGTTTCTAGCCGTAGGGCAAAGTTTTTTGAAAGGGGTTCAAGTCGATGACACGGAGGATGGAGATGTGGGAGCAGGTGAAGGAGGCGTCATTCTTCCAAGCTGGTCCGGCCCATTTGACGGCGAGGCGTGACGGTTCGTCGGGTGAATGGGTGATGGAGAGGCCGAGGATCGGGTTTTGGTGGTTGAAGCCTTCGATCTTAAGGTCATCGATGTCTTCGAAAAGGATTTCGACGGTGCCTTGTTTGCGCTCGGGACTGTCGGGCGACTTGGTGAGGTCAAAAATCAGGAAGGTTGCCCGCAAGTCTTTGGTGGCGGTGATGACGAGGGGACGTTCCACTGTAATGGAGAGGACTTCGAAATCGTGAAAGGTGGGCCAGTGGCCGAGATGTTGGGTGAGGAGTTCGCGACCGGAGATGGAGGCGAGGGTGTCGGGCGCGATGGGCGTGGTGAAGATGTTTGTGGGAACGGTCATATTTTATGGGGCAGGGACGTAGTAGGGATCGCGTGTTAGAATGGCGTAGAAGCAAATCAGGAGAATGAGAGATGGGAGCAGGCCCAAGGCAAAGAACAGCAACCAAGTCCGCAAATTGGATTCATTTCTAACGACTCGGATGAGCGGCAATGATGCAAAGAAAGCCAGACAACCAGTCAGGGCATACTGCCATATCGATGTCCTTGCATCTTTGACGAGGCCGATGAGTGAAAGACTTCCCACCATCAGGCCGCTAAAGCAAATGCTGGTAAGGCTGTTTTTCCACATTGGTTTCATTTCTTGAATCGCATCCGTCCAGCCACACTGATGCCGAGGCCGCAAATGAGTTCGTGTTCGCTGGCGTAAATCACCGGATAATATTGCTGCTTGCCAAGGCTTCCATCGGGCTTAGCGACAAGCTCTGGATCGTTGGAAGTCACCACCAATATGCTGCCATCCAGCTTCCAAGTTCCGACATGTTGCTTTGTTCCGTCGAGCTTTGTGCTGGTGAGTGTGCCATCGGGTGAGATTTCGAGCCCCCGATATCCATTGATGTCAGGCCGTTCATCCAAGGTCCATGTGCCCGTGATATGCTGGCGAATTTCAGGGTCGTTGGAGCGCTTCTCAGGCGGGGTATGTTTGCAGGCGCTGGTGAGGAAGCACAGGCACAGGATGGCTGGGAGCATTGACCTCATATCGGCGTTATGTTTGAGAGTTTTCCATAAATGTCTAATTAGCTCAAGAGGAAGCCGTAGTTTGCTGGCACCCCTCCGGGGTGCGTGGATATTTTGAAATGCTTCCGGTGGTGTCGCTCCTGATGGTAGCGAAACCACCGGCTACAAGCCGTCATCCCTCCGGGATGGGGCCAAAGTATCAAAGTGAGTATGGCAGCATCTTTTGATGTGCAGCCGGTATTTCGGCTATTGACCACAAACTAAGGATTTGGCTCGGATGGGTTATTTCTATGTGGACAACTCCTGCTTCAAGCCGGAGGCTTTATAGCCTGTAGCCGGTTGGTTGAGCGAGGCACGAGCGACACCACCGGTTACCGATCAAAAAAGGAAATGCACCCCGGAGGGGTGCCAGCAAAATAACGCTTATGCCATCCACTCACACCAGCCTGCATTACCACCTCATTTTTGCTACGAAAAACCGTGAGCCATTCATCGCTAAACAATGGCGGGAAAAGCTGCACGAATACCTCGGTGGCACCGTTCGTGGCTTGGGCTGCACACCTCAAGGCGTCGGCGGTGTGGCCGATCATGTCCATCTCCTCGTTGCTCTCAAACCGACGCATTGTCTTTCCGATTTCATGCGGGACCTGAAGAAGTCTTCTTCCATTTGGGTAAGCGATAGCAGCCTTGAACCCCAATTCCAATGGCAGGAGGGATATGCGGCGTTCACCGTGAGCCCCACCGCCCGGGAATCCGTGCAATCATACATCGCGAATCAAGAGAAACACCATCAGACCAAATCGTTCCGCGAGGAATTGATCGAGGTTTTGAAACAGGCTGGGGTGGAGTTTGATGAGCAGTATTTAGATTGATGGTTTGCTGGCACCCCTCCGGGGTGCATGGATGTTTTGAATCGGTTACCGGTGGTGTCGCTCCTGTTGGTCGCGAAACCACCGGCTACAAGCTGGTATCCCTCCGGGATACTGTGTGAACCGAGTGCTAGGTGGTTATAGAAAGCTTTTTCGATGGGTGAACATTCTCGAGAAATTTTTCTAGTATGACAGTGGATGTCATACTGGGGTGGTTATGGTGGAGGTATGAAAAAGGGAATTGAGAGGGAGGAAGCTGGGCGTTGGCTTTCAGAAAGTAAAAAAGGGACTGAAGGCCGGGTTTCTTGAAATTTTGTCTCCATGGAGCTCACCTGGCGCACTGAAGGCTAACGCTGGTGGTTGAAAACGGGTAGAGTGGGGGCATGAAATGAAGAAGGCAGAAAAGGGCCAGAAGAGATGAAAAGGGTGAATTCTGTGTTGTTATACGTGTTATAGCGAGCGGAAGGATAACGGAGGCCGAATTTTTGTGGGAGAGTGAGGGCATGAAGACAGGCGGGAAACATATTGAGCATCAAGAGTGGGAGGTTAGAGCCTCTTCATGTCGGCTGCTACGGTTCGAGGACGAGAACGAAGGGTGAAAGAGAGGATTTATGGTGAATTTGTCCACAGATTTAATCTCAGGAGACCCAAAGTGCGCTGTTGCGTGCGGCGGGACACTTCCATTTAATGGCGCGCCAGTGAACAAAACGACGCAGTTTAAGCAGATATTGCAGTCGCCCCATTTGGAATTCCTTATGGAGGCGCATAATGGTCTCAGCGCCCGCATCGTGGAAGAGGCGGGCTTCAAGGGCATTTGGGCCAGCGGCCTGTCCATGTCCGCCTCGCTCGGTGTGCGGGACAATAATGAGGCGAGCTGGACGCAAGTCCTCGAAGTGGTGGAGTACATGGCGGATGCCACGAACATCCCCATTTTGCTGGATGGCGATACCGGCTTCGGCAATTTCAACAACGTGCGCCGCCTGGTGAAGAAGCTCGAGCAACGCGGTTGCGCGGCTGTTTGTATCGAAGACAAACTTTTCCCCAAGACGAACTCCTTCATCAACAGCGAGCAACAGCCGTTGGCGGACATGGATGAATTCGCCGGCAAGATCAAGGCCGTGAAAGACGCGCAGGATGATCCGGACTTCTGCCTCGTCGCCCGTCTGGAGGCGTTCATCGCTGGTTGGGGCATGGAAGAGATGTTGCGCCGCGCGGATGCCTATCATGCCGCGGGTGCGGATGCCTTGCTCATCCATAGCAAGAAATCCACGCCGGACCAGATCCTCGCCTTTGCCAAGGCGTGGAATAATCGCTGCCCGCTCGTGATCGTGCCCACGATGTATTACAGCACGCCCGCGGAAGTCTTCGAGCAGGCGAAGATCAGCACCATCATCTGGGCGAACCACAACGTGCGCTCCGCCATCACGGCCATGCAGAACACCACGCGCACCATCTTCAAGGAGCGTTCGCTCATGAACGTGGAAGATCGCGTGGCCTCCGTGAAAGATATTTTCCGCCTGCAAAACGCGGATGAACTCGCGGAAGCGGAAGAGCGTTACCTGCCCAAGACGAGCAATTCCCTCCGCGCCATCATCCTCGCCGCCTCCCAAGGCAGCGAACTCGGCGAACTCACCAAGACGAAGCCGAAGGCGATGATCCCCATCAACGGCCAGCCGCTCCTGCACAAGCTGGTGGCGCAATTCCGCGCCGAGCAGACGAAAGACGTTGTGGTGGTGCGCGGCTTCGCGAGCAAGGAAGTGAACGCGCCGGACGTGCGCTTCGTGGAAAACGCGGAGTATGCGCAGACGGCAGAACTCGGCTCGCTGAACAAGGCCGCGAAAGATATCGAGGGCAACGTCGTCATCTCGTTTGGAGATATCCTGTTCCGCCGCTACATTCTGCAAAACCTGCTCGCGGATTCCGGAGACATCGTCATTGCCGTGGATTCCGCATGGCAACAACGCAAGCGCGCGGACAGCTACATCGATTACGTGACCGCCTCGCATCCTTACACGCTGAAGTATGGCGAAGAGGAAGCCGAACTGCGCGAGATGGGCCCGCACTTGAAGGCGGACCAGATCCACGGCGAATGGATCGGCCTGCTGAAAGCGAGCGCGAAGGGCGCGGAGAAGATCCGCACCGCCTTGAGCGAATTGGCGAAGCGCCCGGACTTCAACAAGCTGCGCTTCGACGATCTGTTCAAGCACCTGCTCGCGAGCGGGAATACGGTGAAGGTCGTTTACATCACGGGCCATTGGCTGGACGTGGACAGCCTGGAAGATCTCAGCGCGGCGAACGCCTTTTAACATGATTCAAGCGTCAGCATTCATCGAGCATGTGAAGTCACTGGGTTACACCCAGTATGCAGGCGTGCCGTGTTCGTATCTGAAGCCGTTCATCAATTACGTGATCGGCGATCAATCGCTGAATTACATCGGCGCGACGAGCGAGGGCGAGGCCGTGGGCATCACGATGGGCGCGTATCTCGGCGGTCGCAAGACGGTGACGATGTGCCAGAACTCGGGCCTCGGCAATATGGTGAACCCGCTCACCTCGCTGAACTATCCCTTCCAAGTGCCCACGCTCCTCATCACCACGTGGCGCGGTGAGCCAGGTCGCCCGGATGAACCGCAGCACGTCCTCATGGGCCAGATCACGCATCAACTACTGGAGACAATGCAGATCCCGTGGCTGCCGTTCCCCACTGAGGAATCGAAGATCGCCGACGTGATGGCGCAAGCCGAAGCGAGCATGACGGAGCGCAAGTTGCCCTTCGCCCTCGTCATGTCCGAAGGTTCCGTGGATGAGTGCGATCTGAAAGATCAACCGCAACCCGAGCGCGTGCAGACCGAGGTGAAGCAGCAGCTCAAGTTGCCGACTTCGCAACGCATGATCCGCACGGAAGCGCTCCAAGCGATTCTTGAATCGCTGCAAGGCAACGAAGCGATCATCGCCACGACCGGCAAGACGGGCCGCGAGCTATTCACCATTGCGGATCGCCCGAACCACCTTTACGTGGTCGGCGGCATGGGCACCGCGTCGGGTATCGGTTTCGGCCTCGCCCAAGCGCAACCGAAGCTCCCCGTGGTGGTCATCGATGGCGATGGCGCGGCGCTTATGAAGCTTGGCGCACTGGCGACCATCGGCTATTATCAGCCTGCGAACTTGCTCCACATCCTCATCGATAACGAGTCGCATGATTCGACCGGCGGCCAGCGCACGGTGTCGGGCTTGGTAGACTTTGCCGCCATCGCCGCTGCCGCGAATTATCGCTACGCGACCTCCGCGGATGATCCAGCAGATGTGCGGGCGGCGGTAAAAGAATTGCGGAACAAAAACGGCCCGTCGTTGTTGCATATCAAGATACGCGCGGGTTCCCCGAAGAATCTGGGACGCCCGACGGTGAAGCCGCATGAGGTGAAAGAGCGGTTCATGAAATTTGTGACGGAATCAGCCAAGTAACGAACCATGGCGAAGGACAAATTACTCTTCACTCCGGGACCGCTGACCACGAGTCGGACGGTGAAGGAGGCGATGTTGCGCGATGTGGGTTCGCGCGATGAAGAGTTCATTGCGATGGTGCGCGAGATCCGGCGGCAACTGCTGGAGCTGGGCGGCACGAGTCAAGAGGGTGGTTATGAGGCCGTGCTGGTGCAAGGCAGCGGCACCTTCGGCGTGGAGTCAGTGATCTCCAGCGCGATTCCGGCGAAAGGCAAGCTGCTCGCCCTCGTGAACGGTGCCTACGGCGAGCGCATCGTGCAGATCGCGATGCGCTATGGGATTTCTACTGAAGTGCTGCGCTGGTCTGAGGATGAATCGGTAGAAGCGGAAGCCGTGAAGATCGCGCTCGAAGCCGACGCGGCCATCACACACGTGATGATCGTAGATTGCGAAACGACTACTGGCATCCTGAACCCCACGGAGAAGGTCGGCGCGATCGTGCGCGCAGCCGATCGCACGTTCATCGTGGATGCCATGAGCAGCTTCGGCGCGGTGCCGACGGATCTGCCGGAAGGCAATATCGATTTCCTCATCTCCTCCGCGAACAAATGCATCGAAGGCGTCCCCGGCTTTTCCTTCGTGCTCGCGCGCCGGAAGAAATTGGAATCGTGCAAAGGCCAGGCTCGCACGCTGAGCCTTGATCTTTATGAGCAATGGCGCGGCTTGGAAGGCAACGGCCAGTTCCGCTTCACCCCGCCCACACACACCTTGCTCGCTTTCGCCCAAGCCTTGAAGGAACTCGCCGCCGAAGGTGGCGTGGCCGGTCGTGCGGCGCGGTATCTGAAAAATCACAACGCGCTGAAATCGGGGATGAAGAAGCTGGGCTTCGTCCCGTTCCTCGCGCCCGAGGTGCAGAGCTACATCATCACCGCGTTCCATTATCCGGCGGATAAAAAATTCATCTTCGAAGATTTTTATCGCAAGCTCTCCCAGCGCGACATGGTGATCTACCCCGGCAAGCTCGGCCACGTAGACTGCTTCCGCATGGGCAACATCGGTCGCTTGCAGGATAAGGATATTCAAGAACTACTGGTGGCGGTGGAAGCGGTGTTGAAGGAAATGAAGGTGGCACTGCCGGTGGCGAAGCCTAAGTAAGTTCCAAGTTTTCAGTGTTCAGTTTTCAGTCTGAGGCGGCATATATGAGAATGCTTCGGGCAATTTTGGCGGTTTTGTTCACCAGCTTGATGATGGGTTGTGCGAGTCGTGATGCAGTGAATGATCCGGCGTTGGCGGCAGAACGAAAGGGAGTAGAGTTTCTCAGCAAAGACGTCCCCGCTTGGTATAAAGAAAACGGCTGTTTCTCCTGCCATAATAACGGCGATGCCGCCCGCGCCTTGTATCTGGCTTCGCAAAAGGGCTATCGCATCCCAGCCGCCACACTTGCAGGCACCACAGCCTGGCTGCAACGTCCCCAGACGTGGGAAGATAACAAAGGCGATCCAGGCTTCAGCGATCAACGCTTGGCTGATGTGCAATTCGCGGCGGCCTTGCTAACGGCTATCGATACCGGACATGCAGAAAATACGCATGCTCTGAAAGAGGCGGGAGGGCGAGTCATCAAGGGACAAGCTGAAGATGGTTCTTGGCCGATTGATGCGCTTGGTACGTTAGGCTCTCCGGCCACATATGGAGCTCCGTTGGCCACGCACATGGCGGTCCAGGTGCTGCGCGAAATCAATACGGAAGAGGCGCGTAAATCGACTGTTCAGGCGGAATCGTGGCTGCGCACTTCAGTCCCGGTGAACAGCGCGCTGAACGCTGCCGCCTTGTTGCTGACGTTCAAATACTCAACGGATGAAATAACTGCGGAAAAACGTGCCCGAAGCATCCAATTGCTACTTCGTTCACAAACAAGTGATGGCGGGTGGGGAGCCTATCCAGATTCTCCGCCCGAGATTTTTGATACCGCAATCGTCTTGTTGGCTTTGGCTCCGGATCGTAACCAATCGGACGTCGCAAAGGCAGTGGCTCGAGGACGTGCATTCTTGGCGGCGAACCAGTATGAGGACGGCAGCTGGCCAGCGACTACGCGACCTGCTGGGGGTAATAGCTATGCCCAACAACTGTCCACCACCGGGTGGGCGGTGAATGCACTGCTGCACTCTAGAAAACCGCCGCCGATTGAGTTGTGGTGATCTGTTTCAGCGAAGTTAAGGGGCTGGTTTGACGTCGAAAGGCAAGGAAACCGTCTCATTCTTGATCCGTTTTTCCACGCCCTCGAACAGATCTACCTCGAACGGCTTGCCGATGTTATTTCCCGCGAGATCTTCAATGGTCGTTTGCACCTGAATGTGGTAATTGCCGACGGCCCATGACTTCTCCGGAATGAACACCCAGCGTTGCTCGTGATTCTCCAACGTGATGTTTCCGACAACGAGTTTCTTCTCCGCACCCACCACATGCATCATGCGTTGTGAGAGAGCGTGATCCATCGATTTAGGGAATTCCACAACCAACGGTTGAGCTGTGCCGGCAGCAGGCGCTTTGATCTTCCACGCCTTGGGATCAGGCGGAGTGCGGTCCGGTGCGCTTACTTTGAATTCTTTGCGGAACGTCGCCTTTAGCGGCGCACCTTTGCCGTCCTGCCATTCTTTGTCGATGACGAGCGTGTAAGTCTTGCCCGTCTCGAGTGCGGGGCCGATGTCCTCCAGCGGCTTCACCTCGCGTTTGATCCGACCTGGATCAATGAAAAGCGTGAGGCGCGTCATCTCCGGATTCCATAACTCCTCATCGATCTCCAAGAAGGGCAGTTCGACCGGTTTGCCCGCGCTGTTGAGCAGCTTGATGTGATCGTAAATATGCCCGCCATTCATTGGCGCGGAGAAGTGCAGATAGAATTTTAGGAGATTCTCCGGCAACACATCGGCGCTCGGATACACTTGAGAGACGACCGTGGTCGGCGTCAGTTTCAAGGCCGCCACGGTCTGTGTAGCTGTAACGAGCGCAGCCTTGCCTGTGTAGCCCGGTAACTTCGCGGGGTTCAGCGTCGCCCGATATTTCAGCCCCGCGGTGAGCGGATATTCCGGCGTGAAAATCACCGTGCCGTCTTTGACCTGATAACGCCCGAGCATAGGCGGCAATTCCATGCTGCTCACCAGGTCGCCCGTTTCCACCGCCACGGGAAAAGCCTTACGCCAGTCTGCATCCGTCCACTTGGCATCGAGATGTTTTGTGTCCACGCCTTGCAGCACCACCACATCTTTCTCCGCCTGTTTCTGCCAAGTGATGTTCTGCGCATGGCAACTCAGGGAGAAAAAAAGACTGGCTGCCGCGAGGGCGACAGCCAGTCCGTTGAAACTTTCTTTACGCATCGCTTAAGGCAGCGGCAGGGATTCCAAGTTCAGCGGAGCCGTCGCGCCTTCGCCATTGCGGCGCACCACCAGCGCGGTCTTGTCATCCAGGCGATCGAGCTGATCTACGCCCGTCCAGCTATCGATGGTTTGATAGGTCACGCCCTCTTTATCTGCGACCTTGGCTGTGATGCTACCCGCGCCTTCGATCTGCGTGGTATCGATTTTCATGATGCCACGGCTGCTATTGGCCATGAGCAGGTAATCTTTGCCGTCCTTCTGATACACGATCATGTCCAGTGGGCGATTGCGATTACCCAGTTCCGCGATGGTCTTGCCCTTGATCTTCGCGCCGGGCGTCAAATCCTTAAGCGGGAACTGAACCAGTGGCGTGCAGGTGTAAGCAGCGAGAAGCTGCTGTTCCTTGCCGACCTTGAAGGGGATGAACGTGCGGATCGGAGAGCGCGTCTCGAATTTGCCATGCGCACCATGATAGATCTCCACGCTAGTTCCATTTGCCACCGTCTTGAACGGGAACGGAATGGCGCGGAGCGTTGAAGCGAACTCTTCGTTCGAGAGACCCGCGATGAGCACGCGGTCTTCGAGGAACGCGATGTCCGTGATGCTTTCCGAGCGCGGATTGCTCTTACGATTGCCTTCACCTACCACGCCGTCTACCGGTGCATCGGGCAACTGCGCCTTGGCATGCTTCACATTATCCAGCGAGACAGTCTCGAGCTTGCCCGATTTGTCCACGCGGATGAGCACCGGTGTGGCATCGGCACTGCGGCCACGGTTCACGGCGATGTAGGCATTGCGAGAGACCGGATTCACGGCCATGTCCGTGATGGCGATCTGGTCGGCACTGGTACCGAGCAGGGCGGCGATCTTTTGATTGATGCCTTCCACCTTCAAAGCTCCGGCCGAACCTGCCTTCGCATCGCCCGTATCGAGTGCGAAGACAGCGGCAGACTTGGAATCAGCCACGAAGAGGATGCCTTCCGGGCCGAACGCGAGCTGGCTTACGGATTTGATCTCTGGTTTTCCAGCTTTCATGCCTTCCGTCCAATTGGCGGCGGAAGCGGTAGTGGCGGCGAGGCCGAGGGCACAGACCGCGGCGAGGGTACTACGGTTCAGTAATGTCATGATAGATGCCTTTCGCTAGACTTGGTGGAACAGTGCCGTAATCGTTGGTCAATTGCCCGGTTCTGTCAACCTCCAGAAGCCAATACAACGTGCTGCCGGATTCCAGCCGGCAGTAAGGGCACATGAACACGTAAAGCAGCCCCAAAAGTTCATGAGCTCTCAGCGACTGTAAATTTCGCCCGCCCGTGACTGCCAGATTCAGCCAGCAGGCGACAAATGTTCTCCCTCTCCTCTTAATGAGGAGAGGGCAGGGGTGAGGAGTGAGAGCGCCAAAGGGTTTTCAAATTGGCGGCAGCGTAAGATAAACCAGTGCCCGTCTTCTTACTGCCGGCCCCGACACTTGTGTCGGGCACGGGGCGACCGGCTTCGTCGTGCGCACTTTATCCCGCATGGCTGTGAGATTTCCCCACTATAAAAATTCTTTGCGAAAAAGTTCTTCTGCGGCTGGACATTTCTGAGGGTGCGGATGAGATTCGCGACACACGCTCTCATGCGCTGTCGTTCCCCCATCTTTGTGCTCGGTCTCGGGCTGCTCGTCGGCCTTGCCGTCGCGTTTTGGCCTCAAGCCATGCCGCGTCAGGGCGGCGTCATGCCGCAGGAAGTCTATGTCTGGCAACGCGCTTGGAACGAACCGGTGAAACAGGCCGTGACCCAGGCAGCACCGGAGATGGAGCGCTTCACCGTGCTGACGGCAGAGGTGACTTGGGTGAAAGGCCAGCCGAAATGGACCCGCATGGAGCCGGACTGGGCGGCTTTGAAAGCGAGCGGTAAACCCATCGGCCTCGCCTTACGCATCGGTCCTTATGGCGGACCTTTTGACCGGGAAAGTGTCCCGACTAAGAAGCTCGTCGAACTGGCTCTCTCCACCCTCGCTCAAGCGGAAGCCCACGGCGTGAAAGCCGCTGAAGTGCAGCTCGATTTCGATTGTGCGGAGACGAAGCTCGCCGGGTATCGCGTGTGGGTGGAGGCCTTGCGTGAGCGGGTGAAGCCCGTGCCCCTGACCATCACCGCCTTGCCGAGCTGGCTGGATCAGCGGGAGTTCAAGGAATTGGTGCGCGTCACGGATGGCTTCGTCTTGCAGGTCCATGCCTTGCAACGTCCTGCGAGCGTGCGGGATGAGGTGAAACTGTGCGATCCCTTGAAAGCCCTTGCTGCCGTAGAGCTGGCCGCGCAAGCAGGGGTTCCCTTCAAAGTCGCCTTGCCTACCTATAGTTACGTCACCGCCTTCAATCGCGAGAGCCGTTTCATAGGTGCTTCAGCAGAAGGTCCGGCGAAGGAATGGCCATCCGATGTCATCACCCGCGAACTGGCGGCAAATCCGCAAGAGCTGGCGATGCTCGTCCGCGACTGGACACAGCAACGTCCCGCCATGTTGCAGGGCATCATCTGGTATCGCCTGCCCGTGAGCACGGATCGGTGGAATTGGGATTGGCCGATGCTCGCGCAGGTGAAGCTGGGCAAGGTGCCAGAGGCGCAATGGCAGGTGGTGACGCGTTCACCCGAGCCGGGCTTGGTAGAGGTGCTGCTGGCGAATGCAGGCACCACGAAAAGTGCGCCGCAACAAACCGTCCGCGTGCAATGGCCTAAGGGCCGATTGGTGGCGGGCGATAGCCTAAGCGGCAATGAATTGAGCGAACCTTCGGCCTTGATGGCCGAGTTCAAACCGCAAAAGGACACCCGGACGATTGCTCCCGGTGAGACGCGGCTATTGGGTTGGCTAAGATTTGATTCCAGCGTGGAGGTACACAGTGAACTGGTGGCGAAATAAAGCAGACAAACAGCGGTGGTGGCTACGGCTCGCGCTCATGACGTTGCTCATCGTGGCGATAACGGGTTATGCGTGCGGACCCTTCTTCCCGCGCTGGCTCTTGGGCAATTCCGATGCCGCCGTGCAGACCGTGCCCTTCGCCAGCTTCTTCAAGGAGATTGCCCTCTGGCGGAAAGGCACGACCAGCCGCTACAAAACCATTCCGCCCAAGGAAGAGCATTCCCAAGCCCAACAGGTATTGGATGCCGACCTGACGGAATTGCGCGCAGCCCTGCAAGCACGCGGCATCAATGCGGTAGAGTTGGAACAAATACTCAAGGCGCATCAAGAATGCCGCGAGAAACTGGCCGTCCACGCCGGAGTCATGGCGGATTGGCTGGCGGAACCTTTTGACTGGGATAAAAATCTTTTGCGACCCATGCCGGAGATGGGCCCGCTGTCCATCGCCAAGGGCCTGCCGCCGGAGTTCGCGGACTATATGCGCGGCAGCATCGCATATCATCTGGCCAAGACGAACGACGCAGTGACGGCGTGGACGGAACTGCTGAAACGTCCCGCCGCCGAGCGGCCTTACCGGACGGTCTGGGCGGAGTATATGTTAGGCCGCGTGGCGGTGGAATCTGATCCGAAGGTGGCCATCCCGCATTTCCAGAAAGTGCGGGTACTAGTGCAAGAAGGTTTTGCGGATTCGACCGGTCTGGCGGCAGCGAGCCTCGGTTGGGAGGCGCGGGCATGGCTGAATTTGAAAGACTATCGCCGGGCCGTTGAGCTTTACAGTGAACAGGTATCCTCCGGTGATTCGCAGCTTGCGGTAGTGTCGCTTCGGATGGCGGCAGGTCTGGCTTTGAAGGAAGGGGAAGCGGCTTTACGGCCATTGTCCCAAGATGCGACGAGCCGCCGGGTGATCACCGTGAGTCTGATCTCGCAAGGGCTGTGGAATACAGCATTGGGAGATTCACCGGAAACAAAGTCGGCTGAAGTATGGTTGGGCCTGTTGGAGCAAAACCAGGCAACTGAGGTGGAACTGGCCGAGCAACTGGCACTGGCAGCATATCAGGCGGGCAAGTTTGACGTGGCCGAGCGTTGGGTGAAAAGGGCTTCGCAGAAATCCGCCACAGCGCGTTGGATTCAGGCAAAGCTGCTTCTGCGTAATGGCAAGATTGAAGCCGCAACGGGAATATTGGCCGGTCTGGCCAGAGAGTTCCCGGTTCAGCCGATGCCGGACCATGAGGATGCGGTGTCCAGCAACCTTTTGGACCGATTGGTCACCGGAGAGAATTACGCCTATGGTGAAACGTCACCTAGCCGTCAAAGCCTGCTCGGCGAATTAGGCGTTTTACATTTGCAACGCCGGGATTTCGTCACCTCATTGGATTGCCTGCTGAAAGGCGGTTACTGGATGGATGCCGCGTATGTGGCGGAGCGCGTGCTGACGCTGGAGGAGTTGAAGAAATACGTGGATCGCAACTGGTCCGATAACCAGCGGAAGGAAAAGAAGGAAACGGAAGTGATTGAGTTCGATGCCAGCGGTTCCATCCGTTCCCTGCTGGCGAGGCGGTTGTGTCGCGAGAATCGTTTGAAGGAAGCGGCGGCGTATTACCCGGAGGAACAGGCCCAGCAACACCAAGAGCGCACGAAGTGGCTCGCGATCGGGCGGGATGCGAAGCGTCCGGCGAAGGAACGTGCCAAGGCGCTGTGGGAAGCAGCCAAGATCACCCGTGCGCATGGCTTGGAGTTACTGGGCACAGAAGTGGAGCCGGATTGGGCGATCTATTGGGGTAATTTCGAGGTGGGTGTATCCGTCAGTGACCGCTGGCAGCAACGGACGAATGTGGTGTTGAAGACGGGCAAGGAGGAATTGCAACGCGCGGCTCAAGCCGAGGTGGCTCCGAATGCTCGCTGGCACTATCGCTATCTCGCGGCAGACCTCGGCTGGCAGGCGGCACAACTCATGCCCGATCAAGCCCCTGAAACCGCCCGGATGCTCTATGACGCCGGCGGATGGTTGAAGGGAAACGATCCCAAGTCAGCCAATCGCTTCTACCGGGCGTTAGTCCTGCGCTGTAATAAGACCGAACTGGGCGCGCTGGCGGAAAAACTACGCTGGTTCCCGCCTTTGGATGAGAACGGTAAGCCGTTCATGCCCAAGCGCATCCCGCACGCAAAAGCCGCCCCGGAACCGGTGGATTCGTTCCCGGTATTCTGACGGAGCGTGCCCGTCCTCGGGCACAGCAACGTGAAATGCTGCAGGCAGCCTACAGAAGTTCGAGCAGCGGGTTAAAAGAGTCTTGGAGTAGGGCTTTTAGCGGATTGAGCCTACCTTTGCTCAGGTGCCTTGCTGTGCCCGAGACTGGCACGCTCCAACTGCTTGCCTTCACGCGGGTTGACGGCGTTTACCGGTCGTAGATGATCGGGAGGAAATCTTTTAACAATTCGTCTAAGGAATGGGCTCCGGGTGTGTCGTATAGGTGTGATGACACCTTTATTGACCGGTCGAACCGGAGCGGAATGGAACCAACTGTGAACTGACACGCTGTTATGTCACCCCAACGCTCATGACCGTGGTGCAGCCTGACGCCGCCAGCGCGGGAACGCCGCGTCCGGAAACGATCGAGGAGCTGTTTGCAGCGCTCGAATCGCCGCTGCTCAGTTATGCCCTCAGGTTGGTGGGGGAACGCGCCCCGGCAGAGGATGTCGTCCAGGAAGCATTCATGAAGTTGCACGGACAATTCGCCGAAGTGAAAGAGCCCAGACGCTGGCTCTATCGCACGGTGCATAACCTTTCGCTGAACCACCGGCGGCAGGCGGCCAAGACGGTGCCTATGAACCCCGTCACCAGCCCCGATGGCGAAGATCACGCGGATAACAACCACAACGGCACGGACCCGGAACCCTTGCCGGATGAGCAGATCATCCGCTGGGAAGGCATCGGCCTCGTGCGGCTGAGCTTGAGCACTTTGGATGAACGGAGCCGCGAGGTGGTGCGGTTGAAATTTGACGAAAACCTTTCTTATCAGGAGATCGCCCGGCGCACGGGGCTGAGCGCCAGTAATGTGGGTTATCTCCTGCACCATGCCCTTAAAGCGATCGCGGCAGAGCTCGCGCGGACGGGCCTCATACCATGAAACCCGAAGATTACGAGAACGACATGGAGGTGCGGATCACCGCACTGCTCCTGGGGGAACTCACCGCTGAGGAAGAGGCGGAAGTGCGCGCGGCGGTGGCGCAAGACGCCGAGCTGATGCGCCTGCATGACCGATTGAAAGTCGTGATGGGCTTGGTGCGCGACGCCGTGCCGACCACCGAGCTGCCCGCGAATGTCATCCCCGAACCGCTCACGCTCGCCAATGAACGTCGGGAAGAGTTATTGGCGGTGTTTCAAGGCAAAGCCCCGAAGGTGAAGGAAGAAGAGAAGATCGTTCAGGTATCATTCTGGCAGCGGTATCAGAAGGATTTGATGAAGTTGGCGGCGATGGTGGTGGCGTTGTTCGGCGTGACGTGGTTGATGCTTTTCAAGCGTGAGACGCAATTAGCTTATCTCGATACGACGACGCAGAAGGATGTGTTGGGGAGTGGGGATGAGTTCATGAGATTGCTCGCGGTTCAGGATGCAATACCGACTCCGGCACCTGCCGCTCCAGCCCCTGTGGTAATGGCAGCTCCTATGGCTTCGAGTGATATGGCCTTGGTGCCGCTGGCAGATGTCTACTCTTTCACAAACACCATGGCGTTAGATAACGCGTCATCGGAGTTCAATACTACGTATACCATCAATTTATCGCAGGTGGAGCGCTTGAACGGCGTGACCGCTAACTCAGTTGCTGCTAGTGCAGTTCCAGATAGTTCACCTCGAGCCGAGATGTCCAGCCGCACACCGAGTCCGGCAGAGCGACCGCTTGATCGTGCGCGTAATACGCGAGAGATAACTCTCCGAAGACGGGGAGCGGAAGCGGGCGCAGCCGCTGCACCTTCGGCGGCTCCAGTTGAGAGCCGCGTGACCTTTAGCGCGGCCAAGGAAAATGCTGCCGCAGTGAGGTTTTCGTCTGCTAGCAAAGATTCTGTTCCTCAAGCGCAAAGTGTGGGCGGTGTGCTGATGGGGGCGCCTCAGACAGCGTCACGCTCTTTCAGCATCGCCTTGCCTGAGCCGGAAATGGCGCAGGTCAAGGAGTTGAGTGACCTCACAGCGGACGGTGCGGTTCAGATGGGGCAACGCGGGGATGCTTTCGGCCGAGGCGTTAATGTAACGACGGGTGGAGGATCGGGATCTGGTGAAGCGATGCTGAGCCAGACGAAAGCTAATAATAAGGCTTGGGGATTTACTGGCTCCACGGCTGATGCGCGTGGCCGACAAAGCGGCTTGAGCCCTGAGGCCAAGCCCAGTGCTCCTGTGGCAGGCGATCTCCCGATGTTGGGAACGTTGTTTGGCAACAATGGTATTGCGGCGGGAGCTAAAGCACCAAACCCATCGGGTAATTTTTCCGTTCAAGATTTGGATGAAAGCATCCATGCGAGCAACAGATTGGAAGTGAATCGTGGATTGGCAGATGGCAGTTCAGCGAAACCGGTGATGGGTGAACGTTTTTATCGTGAGACGGCATCTGCGCCGGTGCCGTCCCAAGCGGTTAGCACAAAGGCTGAGGACAAGGTGGATGCGTGGCGTCAACCACGTGAAGATTATCTGGGCGGGCTGGCAGCGAAGGGAAGGATGGAAAATGAATTCCGCGGCTATGCGGATGGCAGCCAGAATGGGTTGCCAGCCATTGCTGTCAATTCGCCGAAGCTGCCTGCCAGCCAATCAGCGCAAGATCGCCTGGCGCGCGTGGATGGATTGTCGGACCAGATGAGCATCGCCAATGGAACGGTGACGGGCGGTATCGCTCTACCCGCGACACCTGCACGGCCTATGCGACCAGCGCTGGGCGGCACGACGCTGAATTTTACGACTTCTTCAGAGGGGCGAGCCAAGGCGGATGTAGTGACTCCGGGGGCCGTGGTGATGTCTGGACGAGTTGAGCCGGAGTTAAATGCCTATTACGCGACTGATCCGCAAAAAGGTCTGGCGGTAGTGAATGACAATGCACTGGGGGATGCGCAGAAGAATGTGTGGTATGACACTTCTGCGGGAATTGGCGGAGAGGCGGAGCGGAAGAACAGAGTCGTGGGGCGTCATGCTTGGACGTTGCCCCAGGGAACTACATTGGACTTGGATAAGGTGATGGCGGAAGCCAAGGAGAAAGACGGTAGCTTTGTGGTGACGCGGACGAATGGTGGTAATGGTCAGGTAGAATTGAGTTATTCATTTGATGCACCGATGGCGGGGAAACCGGTCAGTGGTGTGGTTAATCGTGGAGGAGGCATCGCGGGTGGTGCGGGCATTAGTCCAGAATTGAGCGGGAATAATCTTCCGCCTGTGGCACTGCAAGGAGCCTATCGGGCGGCGCAGGATACGAATGCCCTCGCATCTGATTTCGGCGTGGTGGTCAACCGGTCACAGATGGGGCGAGAAGTGGATGGAGATGTAGGTTACAACTACGCCAAGAAGCTTACTCCGGAAAGTTCGAATCAAGGGAGTGGAGATAAGGATCTGAAATTCGCAGCAATGCTGGGCAATTTGAACACCAATGTCTGGGTGGGACAAAATGAGCGGACTACTAATTATTACAATGGGATGGACCGGTTCGGAACCTCAGTGCCTGATGGGAGGAAATTGAATGAACAGGCTCCGGTGAGAATGAGTTTGTTGGAAGACGTAGCACTTCCGTCGTTAGAAGAGGCGGCTAAGCGGCAAGCCACGGAAACATTGGTAGGCGAAACGTTGAAACGGGCGGAAGGTTTAAAAGAGTCGGGCAATCTGGCCGAAGCGGAAATGTTGCAAGGAGAAGCGGCAAAATTGCGCAAACGGATCACAGACATAAAAGGAGAGAAGCAACAGTTTGCCCAAATTGAAAAGGCTTGGGAGATTCCAAGTTCAAGGGATGGGTTGCCGACGCCGAATCCGTATGCGCGGACGAATACTACGCAGAGCAGAAGTCCGGTTCTTGCTCAACTTAATCAGGAGCAATCACATGATGCATCCGACAAAGTGGAAGGTTGGCGCAAGGCACGTGAAGAGTATCTGAGTCAGGTGCGGGCGAAGGAGATGGTTGGGGGGCCGCTGGATAAGGAGCAGAAAGAAATTGATCGTCTTTCAGACCGCCGGGTGTTCTTGGAGCGCGAAGCGACGTTGGTGCTTTCCAAGGCTAAGGAAGCTGAGAAGCAATTGCAGGCGGCTAATGCGAATAAGTCCTCTGCGGAAATTGAGAAGTGGAAGAAGGAATCGGAAGCATGGAGCGGACGGGTCAAAGGAGTGGAGACGGAGACTGCGCAGGTGGATGCCCAGATCGAGGTGAAATTGACGGAGCTGCGCAAGCTGGCGGCTGAAGCCGGTCCTTGGGTATTGGCTGCGGGCGATCCGATTCAAGTCTTCGTGGTGGAGGATGAATCGCTGAACAGCTACTACGAGGTCCAAAAAGATGGCTATGTCGTCCTGCCGAAAATCGGACGCGTGCAGGTCGCGGGCAAGGATTTGCCGGATGCGGAGAAGGCGATCAAGGAAGCTCTGCAAGCATCCCAGTTGAGTCGAGCCACGGTGATGGTTGAGCGGCTTACTGAGAAAGAGGTCAAGGAGTTCAACGCCAAGAAGGCGAAGGAAGAGGAAGTGGCTAAGAAGCCTGTGCCTGCACCTCCCGGCATCCCGCAACCGGAAGTGAGCACGGCGGAGAATGCGTTCTCTACGTTCTCGCTGAATGTGAGTGATGTGTCGTTCAAGCTGGCGGCGGCGAGCCTGGAGAAGGGGTTGATGCCGGAGCTGGGTTCCGTGCGCACGGAGGAGTTTATCAATGCGTTCAATTATCATGATCCCGAGCCAGCAAGCGGTTCTCGCGTGTCCTTTGCTTGGGAGCGGGCGAGGTATCCCTTCGCGCATGATCGTGATCTGGTGCGGTTTTCGGTGCAGACGGCGGCGATCGGGCGTGAGCCGGGCAAGCCGTTGAATATCGTGCTGCTGTTGGATAACTCCGGCTCGATGGAGCGCGCGGACCGCATCCGCATCCGGCAGGAGTGTCTGCGTGTGCTGGGTTCGCAATTGCAACCGCAGGACAAGGTGAGCGTGGTGTCCTTCGCCCGGACAGCGCGCTTGTGGGTAGATGGTATGACCGGAGCGCATGCGAAGGAACTGCCTGAGCGCGTGGGGAATCTCTCGCCGGAGGGTGGCACAAATCTGGAGGAGGCGATGAACCTCGCGTATCAAACGGCACAACGCCATTTCGTGCCGAACGGCGTAAATCGCGTGGTGTTGCTGACAGATGGTGCGGCGAATTTGGGCGAGGTGCAGCCGGAATCGCTCAAGAAAAAAGTGGTGTCCTATCGCCAACAAGGCGTGGCGCTGGATTGCTTCGGCATCGGTTGGGATGGTTATAACGATGATCTATTGGAAGCACTTTCGCGCAATGGCGATGGCCGTTATGGCTTCGTGAATTCGCCGGAAGCGGCCACGACGGAATTTGCTGCTCAGCTCTCAGGTGCGCTGAAAGTCGCGGCTTCGGATGTGAAAGTGCAAGTGGAGTGGAATCCGAAGCGGGTGAAGGTGTTCCGTCAGTTGGGTTACGCGATGCATCAGCTCAAGAAAGAGGAGTTCCGCGATAACACGGTGGATGCGGCGGAGATCGGCGCGGCGGAGGCGGGTAATGCGCTCTACACGGTGCAGGTGAATTCGGCGGGTGAAGGACCGCTCGGCGTGGTCCGCGTGCGGTATCGCCTGCCGGGCACGAATGATTATCGCGAGCAGGAATGGCCGCTGGCGTATGACGGCGCATCGAAGTCCATGGAGCAGGCGAGTGTGCCGATACGTCTCGCAGGTACGGCGTCCGCGTTCAGCGAATGGCTGGTGTCGAGTCCGTATGCGGCGGAGGTGACGCCGGAGAAGTTGATCGCGCAGATGGCCGGTGTGCCGGAGGCGTATCCGGCGGACCCACGGCCAAAACAACTTGAGTGGATGATACGACAGGCTAAGAGCCTGTCGGGGAGATAATTTTTAAAGGAGAGAATTTTATGGGAAACATCGAACACCGGTTGCACCGGCTGGCCAATACATCGAACGTCCAACATCGAGAGGCGGAGACGATTTTGCCTGGTAGCCGCCGACGTCAGTCGGCGCTGGCCGATCTTCGAGAGGGTTTGCGCGGACTGACGTCCGCGGCTACGGGACTGGCCTTGGCCGCGTCGATCTGGTGCACGCCGTTTACTGTCTCTGCAGCGCAGGCGGAGGTGAAAGATGTTTCGATCAATGGCGGAGTGCAGGATGGGAAGGCGCGCATCGTGATTGAGGGGCAGTTCGGTCCGCTCACAAGCGAGAAGGAGAAGGTGCTGTTCTCGACATCGTTGCAGCACTCGCTCTTCATCGCGCGGGACAAGCACACGCATGTGATCCAGGCGACGTTTGATATCTTGCAGGGTGAAGCGCGGGAGATACCGCTGACGATCGGCGGCGCGGGCGAGATCAAGCAGGTGACGGGCGAGAATCTTCAGGATTGGAGCGTGCGGCAGGAAGCGAATGGCACGCGGGTGCTGGTGTTGCGTCCGCGCAAGACAGACAAACCACCTTCGCAATTCACGGTGACAATCCAGGCGGAACGGAACACGGTTTTGATCGGGTCGAGTTTGCAGACGTTGACGCTGACACCACCGCAAGCAGCGTTGCTGAATGGTTACCTGAAGGTGGAAGCTGCGCCGGAACTGGATGTGCAGCCGATGAATGTCTCGGGCCTAGTGCCGCTGGAGGCGAAGCTGTTGCCGGAGTCTTTGCGGAACTCCACCAAGCCGGAAGCGGAAGAACCGATGGCGTTTCGTTTTCATGGCGGAGCTTACACGCTACCTTTGACGGTGAGCATCGCCGATCCGGAGGCGCGTCGCGTTGTCTTGCGTGATTTCAAGCTGGATGGGCAACTGAGCGGTCGCACGGCGGCGTTCACGCTGACGGCGACAGCACGCGTGAAGAATCCGAAGGGCGGTTCGGTGCAATTGCTCTCGGGTGATGTGGCATTGGCGGAACTGGAACGCAATGCGGACTGGCGTTTGCGTTTGGTGGATGGCCGTTACGTGTTGGTCTTTGACAAGCCGGGTGAGTATCCGTTGTGCATCAAGTTCAACGCGGCGGTACGCGATGCGGCAGACTGGAAACGGGTGGACTTCAAGGTGGCAACGGCCGCAATGCAGCCGGTGGCATTTCAAGGATTGGCAGCAGACACGCAGTTCGCTTTTGAAGGTGCGGCCCGTCCTGAACGCAAAGGGGAAGAGTTTCAAAGTTTTCTGCCGCCGGATGGCACGGTGAAGCTCGCGTGGAAAGAGGCCAAGACGGAGACTGAAGGCAGGCTTTTTTATTCAGCGGAGATGCTGTCACAGTTGAGCATCGGCTCGGGTATGATGCGGCAGGTGGCCTTGCTGGAGGGCAAGATCATGCAGGGTGAGATGCACATGCTGGCTTTAAACGTGCGTGGACAGGGGAATGTCACCGCGGTGCAAGGCGCAAGCGTGCTGTCATGGAAGGTGGAGCCGCGTCCCAATACAACGGATCGCACTCTGTGGGTGAAGTTCAATCAACCGCAGAAGGATGCGTTCCTGCTTCAGGTGCAGATGCAGACGGAATTGGGCGCATTCCCACAAGCGGTCGACGCGATGTTAGTACAGCCGGAAGGTGCGACACGTTTTGCGGGGCATATGCGGGTGGTGAATCAGGGGGCAGTGCGGCTCGAGGTGGTGCAAGCATCAGGGCTTTCGCAAATCTCTCCGGAGCAGTTTCCAGAGAATGATATGACGAAGTCAGTCTTCGGTACGCAAGGGGGACAACGTTTTGCGTTCCGGTTTTCGAGTGTCGATTTCGCGCTGCGTGTGCAGGCGGACAATGTGCTGCCGGAACTGAGTGTATCGCAGGTGATCGCGTATCACTTGGGCGAGACGGAGCTGGGCATCGATGGTGAGTTTGAGTTGGACATCCGTGAGGCACCGTTGCGTGAAGTGATTCTGCGCGTGCCGAAAGGATATGCGATCGCCGGACTTTCAGCGGGTGGCCTGAGCGATTACTTCCTCACTGAGCCTGCTGGACAGGCGGATGCGGAATTGCGTCTGGTGTACGGCACGCCGATCACGGGACGGCAGATCGTGCAGCTGCGTCTGGAACGGAATGCGGCGCTGGGGCAACCTTCTTGGGCATTACCACGCATCGAAGTGTTGAAAGCAAAATCTACGCGTGGGCATGTGGCGGTTTCGGCAGATGCGGGCTTCCGGTTGACGCCGGAGAAGACAGTCTCGCTCACGGATATCGCGACAGCCTTTTTCCCACGCAAGATCGAAGGCATCCAAGCGGCTTTCCGTTTGAGCGAGCACAATTGGGAAGCGGTGATGCGCGTGGAGCGTTTGCCGCAGTCCATCCAGGCGGATGCGTTCCATCTGTTCTCTATCGGTGAAGGCATCGCGTATGGCAGCAGCACGATCAACTTCGCCATCTCCGGTGCACCGGTGTCCTCGTTTCTCATCTCGCTCTCGGAAGAATATTCCAACGTGGAGTTCACCGGCAAAGACCTGCGCAGTAATTGGCAGAAGACGACGAATGGCTATGTGGTCACTTTAAACACGCCTGTCTCGGGTAATTACACATTGCTCGTGACGTATGAACGGGCCTTCAAGACGCAGGGAGATACGCTGACCTTCACGGGTGCGCGGCCGATGGATGCGCAGAATGAACAGGGGCATACGCTGGTGGTGAGTGCGTATCAATTTCAAGTGAAACCCTCGAATGTGTCCGCAACTCTGCTGCCATTGGAGACGGCGGAAGTGCCGGCAGAGTATCGCCTGTTCTTCGATGCGCCGATCTTGGCGGCGTATCGTTACAATGCGCGTCCGTTCAATCTGCAACTTGGATTAAGTCCGCTCGCGCAAGGTGAAACGGTTAGCCTCATCGTGGATCGCGCGATCCTTTCCACCCGCATCTCACAGGATGGCGAGGTGCTGACGGATGTGCGGTATTTCGTGAAGAACCGCGGCAATCCGCATTTCCGCGTAAGCCTGCCGTCGGACACGACCTTGTGGTCGGTGACGGTGAATGGTGCCACGGTCGTACCGGTGAAGGATGGCGATGCGAATCTGATCCCGCTGCCACAACGGGCTGATCCGAGCTCAGTGCAGACGGTGGATATGAAGCTGGCGTCGCGCTCCAAGACCCCGGGACGTATCACGGCGCAAGCGCCGACAGTGACAGTGCCCGTGCTGTTGGCTGAGTGGGCGATGTCACCGGATGAAGGACATCGGCTGATCTATCGCGGAGGGACGTTGGCTCCAGAAGCAGGCGTGACGGATATGTCCGGCTTCACGGGCATCGCACGCGTGCTGTTCAGTCATGAGCGGGGCATGGGCAAATTTTTAATGATGTTGATCTTCATCGGGTTTGGTGTGGCGGTCTGGCGCTGGGCGGGAGGTGAAGGTGCGTATCGTTTCGGACCAAGACACTTTGGGGGCACGTTAATAGGGGGCGTGGCCCTGTTCCTGGCGGTGGTGCAATTCGCTGCTTTGCTGAATGTGGCGGCAAGGCAGAAGCAGGCACCACCGCCAGCTCTTTCCTTCCTCGCACCGGTGCAACAGAGCCAGAGCATCTTGAGAGTGGAAGTGGCGAATGTGCCCGCAACGATGGCGACAACGACCAGCCTAACGCAAGCATGGCCGGTGGCGCTGGCCTTGGTGGTGTGGGGAGCGACATTGCTGATGTTCCAAGGGTTTCTGCGCGCAGCAGGCATCGCGTTGGGCTGGACGTTGATCGGGTGGACGGCACTGCGCTGGCCGAATGGAGCGGAGCTGTTCCTGTTCGTGTGTGCGCTGTTTCTTTTCGTGCATCTGGTGCTGCCGGCATTGCTGCGCCTGTTCAAGGTGCCGCAGCCGCCTGTTACGCCTCCGACTGCCGAGGGAGATTCTCCTGCGGCCACGACCAAAGCGGCGTTGTTGCTCGGCGGGTTGCTTTTCATCAATGGATTTTCGCTGAATGCGGCAATACCTCCGGTGACGTTACCGGGAACAGTTACTCCCGAAGCGGGGATGGCGGAGTCCGTGCTGCAAATGATCCGCGTGGAGGATAAATTCGCTTTTTCCAATGTAAGAATCCACTGGGAGGGAGTTAAGGGGCAGACTTTGCCGCTTCTCTATGAGCCGGCTGTGCTGACCAAGCTGATGTATCCGACCAACCATCTGACGCTGGTGCAAAGCACGTTGAATGGAAAACGAGTGCATCAGTTGATCGCCAATGCCACTGGGCCGTATGACATCGAGGTGCAGTATCAGATGCAGGTGATAACGCGTGAGGGTTTGAATGGCATCGAGTTGCCGGCACAGCATGGGCTAATCAACCGTGTCACTCTGATCATGCCTCAGCTGGATGTGGATGTAGTGGCTCCTGCGGCAGTATCCATCACCAGGCGCCCTCAGAACGGTGCAGCATCTACGTTCACAGCGATAGTGCTGGCACCGACGGCGAATGCATGGATCGGGTGGAAGCCGCGCAGCCGTGATGTGAAGACAGAGAAGGCGGTGTTCTATGTGGAGACGCACCAGCTCTTCACGCCGGTGGCCGGAGTGATCGAAGGTGTGCATCGCGTGGAGGTGCGTCCAGCACAGGGTGAGCTGAATGAAATCGTGATGGTGGTGCCGACGGGAGCGACGATCTCGGATGTCTATGATGCTTCTCCTGCGGGCAAGGCCTCGGTGGTTTCACTGTGGCGTTTTGATCCTGACAAACGCGAGCTGCGGGTAGGGTTGAATCCGGCCCAATCCAAGCCGTTCGCATTGATCGTGCGGTCACAGGTGACGACAGGGCCGTTGCCGTTCGAGCAGAGCGCGGGCTTGCTGCGTGTGAATGGTGCGGCGGGACAGCTTGGTTCAGTGGGTGTCGCGACGGGTTCAGAAGTGCAACTGGATGATGTGAAGGCGGAGGCGTTGTCACCGCTGAACTTGGAGGATTTTCCGGGGCATGTGTTACAGCCGTTGCGCAATCAAGTCGCGGGTCTGACATTGCGACGCGCGTTCCGTTCGGCGGATGCCTTGGGAACAGTGACGGTGAAGGCATCGCCGGTGGAGCCAGATGTGCGCGTGGAGACGCAGGAGACGTTATCGTTGAGCGAAGATCGCACAGTGCTGGCGGTGAACGCTTCCATGGCGGTGACGCGTGCGGGCATCTTCCGCGTGAGCTTTGTGCTGCCGACGGGATTGGATGTGGAGTCGATCAATGGCGCGGCGATCTCGCACTGGACGGAGTTGAAGGCGGATGAAGGACGTATCATCACATTGCATCTGAAGGGGAAGACGGAGGGGCAGACGCAGTTCAGCGTGAATCTGGCTGGACCGGGAACGAAAGCGGCGAAAGGTGTCGTGGCACCGCGTGTCATGTTCCGTGAAGCGAGCAAGCAGCGCGGGCAACTGGTGATCGTACCAGAGCAAGGCATGCGCTTGCAGGTGGCCACACGCGATGGCGTGACACAGCTTGATCCGCAGAAATCGGGCATCCGGCAAAAGGGCGTGCTGGTGTTCCGTTTGCTACAGCCGCAGTGGGCACTGGGTTTGGACATTGAGCAAGTGGATGCGTGGGTGCAGGTAACGGGCTTGCAGCATGTGACGGTGAGCGAGGCGCAGGTGAAGGTGGCGGCGAATCTGCAATACCAGATAGAGAACACGGGCCTGAAGGCGTTGCGCGTGCAGGTGCCGGTGAATGCGGAAGGCGTGCGATTCAAGGGCGAACAGGTGGCGGATTTCCTCGTGGTGCCGAACTCGCAGACGAATAGCTGGCAGGTGTGGGAGGTGAAGCTGCATCGCCGCATCATCGGCAAATACATGCTGCAAGCGGGTTGGCAAACACCAGTAACCGAAGCGGCGACGAACACGGTGGTGCAGGGGATTCAGGCGTTGGATGCGAATCTGCAACGCGGATTCGTGACGGTGCAATCAAGCGGACGTTTGCAGGTGCAGGCGCAGCTGTTGTCGAATGCGTTGCAACCAGCGGAATGGCAGAGCATTCCGCGTGTGTTATTGCAGGATATTCCGGCGGCGACGGCGAATCTCACGTATCGACTGGTGGAGCCGGGTTATCAACTGGTGTTGCAACTCGAACGGCATGAAGCGACGAAGCTGTTACCTGCGCGGGTGAACAACGTGACGCTCAGTTCGGTGATCTCGGATGAGGGTGTGATGCTCACGCAGGTGAAGATGGACCTCGTGCCGGGTGATAAGCGGTTGTTGAACTTCACCTTGCCTAAGGATGCGCAGTTCTGGTTTGCATTCGTGAACCAGAAAGGTGTGTGGCCGTGGCGTGATGCGGACAAGATTTTGCTGCCGCTGGAGCAGCAATCGAAGTCCGATCAGCCGACGACAGTGGAGCTGTTCTACTCCAGCCGCATCGGCAAGGCAGGCACGAGCAAGCTGGATTTGTCTTTGCATGGGCCGAAGTTTGATCTGCCGCTGGAGAACATCGTGTGGCAGGTATATCTGAATACGAAGTGGGAGTTGAAAGAGTGGGGCGGCACGATGCAGTTGCAGCAGAATACTTCCGTGGCACAACCGGTGGCGGTGGATGCGCAATCGTATCTGGCGAATGAGATGAGCCTGAATCGCGAGAAGACGCGGACGGCGGAGCAGATGCTGAGCCTTGGTAATCAGTGGTTGGAGAAGGGTGATCCGCAACAGGCGCGCCGGGCGTTCCAGAGCGCGTATGGCTTGAGCGGACATGACAATGCGTTCAACGAAGATGCGCGCGTGCAGTTGCATAACTTGAAATTGCAGCAGGCATTGGTGGGGTTGAATGTGCGTCAATCAGCAGCGGCTGGTGATGGTGCGGTGGTTCCGGGCAATATCAAGGAGTTGAGGAATCGCAAGGAACTCAACTACTCGCAACAGGAAGCGAAACAGATCATCGAGGCGAACACGGCGGATGATAACGCGGTGCTGATGCGGTTGGCAGAACGGATCGTGCAACAGCAAGACGCAGTGGTGCCGAATCCGGTGGAGATCCGCGCGACGATTCCACAGCAGGGACGCATGCTGACTTTCCGCCGTTCCGTGCAGGTGGATACGTGGACGGACCTGACGGTGGAACTGGAGACGCGGGCGTTCAAGACGGCCTCGATGGGGTTACGGGCGGGGATGTTGGGGGCATCGTTTGTAGGGTTTATGCTGGTGGCTTGGGTGAGTGGCCGCAGGAGAATGACCAATGTCTAAATCCTAATGATGAAGGAATGAACAAATGACGAGGTGATTCGTTAAAGAGGTTGAATGGTTATAAGGGTGACGATGTAACCATTTAGAGCGGTTTAAAAAATCCTGTAGCCGAGTGGCTGAAGAATGAGAAGGGCGGTCTTTCTGGGTTCTGGCTTCGTTTCGGCTCAGTCACAGGGTCCTTGGAACTGCTCCTTCGCCAAAGCCTCGCCAGAACAAAAATCCTCGCTCCACCCGGCTACATCATTTTTTAAACCGTTCTAACGGGGGGAATCGAGGACGATTACGGTAGGTAGCTCGGTTTGCGAGGCTCGTTGACTTGAGGGCAGGGGAAAATATAGTAGGAGCATGTCGGCACTCGATAAATCAGAAGCGAAACGTCGCTTCATGGATTTTCTGGCGAAGAAGAATCTGCGAATCACCTCGCAGCGCCAAGCTATTGTCGACACGGTTTTCAGCACGGACAAGCATTTCACCGCAGAGGAGTTGCTGGAGTGGTCACGGCAAAAGGATAAGTCGGTCTCTCGTGCCACGGTGTATCGCACACTGCCTTTGCTGACGGAGAGCGGGCTGGTGCATGAGATGGATTTCGGGAAGGACTACAAGTTCTACGACCCGAATTACGCGGATCATCCTCATCATAACCACCTAATTTGCCAGGATTGCGAACGGATCGTGGAATTCGAGAGTGACAAGATCGAGGAGATTGAGAGCGAGATCAGCCAGAAGCTGGGGTTTTCGATGAAGTCGCAGCGTTTGCAGATATCGGCATCGTGTGACCAGTTGAAGAAACTGGGAGCGTGCAAGAACAAGACGTGTTGAGAATGTAGAATGCGGAATGGAGAGTGAAGAAGCCGAAGTTCGGACTCCAAAGGAGAGAATAGGAACTCGAAGCCACGACGAATTTGAAAAGGAAAAAGCCCCGCGAGTTGCGGGGCTTTTGATTTTTAACGATGTATCTGTGCTCCGGGCTTATTTGCTCAGGAAAAAGAACAGTAAGAACACGACTATGAGGACCACGGCGCAGATGAGGATGAGTTTCGTGTTGTCCTTGCCTGCCGGAGCAGGAGCGGGCGCAGGTGCAGCTTGCTGTGGTTGACGCACAGATGGAGCGGTGCGCGGGGCCGTGACCGAAGACTTCGGCGCGTTGGAGCTGGACCAGGCAGGTGTCGGCGTGGGGGTGACGCTGAGACCACCGCCGGGCTTCGTTGCCGGAGCGGAGGTTGAAGCGGGTTTTGGAGTGGTCGCCGGTGTCGGTGCAGGGCGTGAACCGGTGACGGGCGTGGCTGGTCGTGAGCCGGTGGCCGGCCGACTGCCGAGCGGTTCGGAATCTGGCGGTGTGCCGCCGGCCCACCATCCACCATCGGCTGCGCCAGCACCACCTGCAGCCGGAGCCGCCGCAGCAGCACCTGCGGGAATGGCGCTGATGATGGTGTCCATCGTGCCATTGTCGAGGGCGACCATGACGTCTTCGTAAATGGGAACTTTGGAAACATCCGCCAGGCAGGCGCGTTCGAGCAATTCGGCGAGCTTTTTGACTTTGTCGTCCTTGTTTTCCTTGAGCCGCTTCAAGAGTTTTGACTGGCCGGGATTCTTGTAGTCCGAAGACAGGAACAAGAGGTTGTCTCCAGTGTAGAAATCCTTGAAGAGGGTTGGGTCGCTGGCTAGGCCGAGCAACGAGGTGTGTATGACCAAGGCGCCAAAGTTGTCCAGGTCTTCGTTGTAGAAATCCGAGGTGCGGCGCGGATGCTGGAAGTTCGCATGGCCCAATTCCGGGGCTTTGCCGCGGAAGGCCGGGGTGTACATGCCGTCGTAGTCTACGAGGCGGATCTCGTTATCGGGCGTGACCATGACGTTACCGTGCTGGAGATCGCCGTGGGCGAGCTGGTTGTCACGCAGGCCCTTCATGACGACGCGCAACTTCTGGGCGAGGTCGTTGAGGAGGTCGGGTTTGTCGAAGATCTCTTCGAGATGCTGGTTAAGGGGGAGACCTTCGACCCATTGCATCTTCACGACGGGATACCATTCGTTGCGGACCTTGATGCCGCGCAGGATGTATTCAAACCCGACGAGGCTGCTCAGGCCGAGGCCGAGGAGTTGCTGGCTCATGCGGGCGTAGCGGCCCTGCTGGCCAAGCACTTGACGGACGAAACAACGGATGGCGTAACGGCCTTGGGCGGATGTGACCGAATAAACGCTGGCGAAGTTACCAGACATGACCTTGGGGAGGCCGAGCATGTCGCATTTGACTTCGCTCTCCTTGAGTTCCGCATCCTCGAAGCAGATGTGGGGATTCTGGATGGAGTCTTGATAATCTGTGTGAGAAGGCCAGTTCATGGTGGTGGCGGGTTGGCGGCGATGGCGTGTCTCAGGATTGCGGCGGTTTCGACGCTTTCCATTTGAAAAGGATTACGGTTGTGTCGTCATTGCGCATGCCGAAATCTTTGCGCAGTTTGGCGACGAATTTGGCGTAGTCGGCCTCATCTTTTATCTCCTGCAGCTGTTGCCAGGGCTTGGAGCCGGCTTCGTAGCGTTGGAGGAACCATTTGGCGATGGCGTCAGTGGCCAGAATGAAAACATCGTTCTCCTGATAATCTCCCTGTAAGTGCTGGACTTGCGCCCAGACGGGTTGGTTGCGGTTGGGATTGCTGGAGAGGAGGCAGGGGCGGCTGTCAAACTGGGCGGCTTTTTCAATGGGCCAGGTTTTGATCAGCGTGTTGTTGCGTATGTGAAAGAGATTGCTGTCACCGACTGTTATGGCGCGCCACTGGGGAAGCTGCGGGCCTTTATCGCCACCACCGAAGAGCCGTTGGAAGAAAGACGGTTTCTCGGGCGGCTTGGGCGGTTCAAAGCGGATGCCGAGCAGGGTGGCGAAGGCGCCGGTGCGGGCTTTTTCCTCAGCGTACCAAGGCAAGCGGTCCCAAGCGATGCTGGAGTGCCACTCTTTTTGCAGCGGGCTTAACCACTGAACGAGAGCACTGGCATCAGGCGGGTTGCCGGGCGGCGGAGACGCGGTGAAGCGCTGGACGAGGCATTGAGCCCAAAGGTCTGCGAATGAAGACTCGGTGGCGCCATCCGCGATGGCAAAATGGCCTTTCTCGGGGGCACAACTGAAGGCGTCTTCGTATTCGTCCGGGCTATAGCCCTCCTTGGGCACCCAGAATACTTTCTCAGTGGCTTCCACGGGCTTTTTTTTATTAGCGCAAATTGCTGGCGCGGGTACCGATGTCCAAGAACCGGATCAATTCTACGAGGTCCGCATTGAAAGCGAATCCGCGTGAGTTCTCGCCGAGCATGATATTTTCATTGCGGGCGAGGTTACGCATGCTGGCTGGAAGGGTGCTGGACACCTGGAAGAGTGTCCGGGCGAATTCATCCGGCAAATCGTTGTCTGTCTCGGGGAAAATGATGGGTTGCACCGGCTGGCTGGAGATATGGCAGTTCAGCAGCAGTACATTGCCATCCACCGTGGTGAGGCTGGTCAAAGCCTCTGCCTGCGGGACGGGGCCGAAGTCCGTGGCTTCACCGTCAGAGATGTTGATGACGATGGGTGGATAGGAATACTGGTGGTTGGAAACCCAGCTTGAAAGGATGTGGTGGGCCAAGTCCAAAGCGGCGCCCATGGGGGTGGTGCCTTTGGCCTGCGGCTCGAACCAGACGGGGAACTTCACTTTCTGGGTGATCACGCCACCTGCGCCATCATCAATCTGTTTCACGCGTTCTTCCACGCGGGCGGGGGAATTGGCCACTTCGCTCAGAGGGACGATGTCACGACCGGCGAGCGGACCGCTGAAAGCGGGACCGACTTGCGAGCCGTAACCGATCACGCAGACTTCGTAGAAGTTGCGGATGCCTTCGCCGCGGGCGCATTTGATGATGAGGTTATGCAGCAGGCGGTTGATGGCGTCCGCCACGCTGTCGCATTTGCGCTTGCCATCGCTGCCAGCAATGGGCTCGACCATGGAGCCCGACTGGTCAACGAGGAAGACAAACGCGCTGGGGTTCGTCCGGCTGATCTCCGCTGTATAAGCCATATAAAAACTCTTTTCTGATAAACCCGGGAAGGGGTGCTGACTCCGGGTGCAAAATGGAGTGCTGGCACCGCACACGCGATTTCATACTAAGTGTTTCATGGTAAATCAATGTTATTTCTGCGAGAGTTGAATCGAAGGGATGGGAGGGGTGGAGGTCGGGATTATCGCATTTTGGCCTGAAAATGTGAATTTGAGCAAAATCAGGGCAGTTGTCCTGCGTGGGTGTACGAAAAATCTTCAGTGCCAATTGGGTGAAACTACGCATAGACGGGTAAAGAAAGTATGGTAGGATATCTTTTTCACATTCAGCAGATTGTGACTTGCATTTAAACTGGCGACCCGTTACAAAGCGGTCGTCATGGCGCTACCATTTCTAAGTAATTCGGGCAAGCGGCGGGACCAGGCGGTGGTGGTTGATTTGGGGACGCGAGTAACCAAGGCAGCTTCCATTCAACGCAAAGGCGAAGCCTATGTATTGACGGGTTTTGCGATGGTTGACGCTCCTGTTTACGACCGCGGAATCTCCCCTGACATCCTTGCTGAGCATCTCAAAGCTGTTATGCAGCAGTTGGGTGTGCGCACTAAGCATATCGTGGTGGTTCTGGGGGTTGGTGACAGTATTTTGCGCACGGCGGAGCTGCCGATGGTGGGGGTGAATGACATGCGAATGATGCTGCGTTTAAATTCCAAGAATTATCTGCAGCAGGATTTTCCGGATTATCTTTTTGATTGCCATATCTTGCTGGGGGGTGGTCCGCTGGATGCTAGCAAGGCGGGTGCTGATGGCGGGGTTAAAACTCAGGTCAAGGTGAAGGCTTTGGTGGGGGGTGCCAAGCGGCAGTTGACGGAGGATGTGAAGCTGGCGGGCAAGAATGCTGGTTTTACGGTTGATGTGGTCACTTCTGGTCTGATTGGTCCGGCAAATGCTTTCGAGATGGCGATGCCGGATGTGTTCTCGAAAGAGGTGGTGGCGCTGGTTGATTTTGGTTACAAGAATTCCACCATCAGTATTCTGATGATGGGTGAGTTGATGTTGACCCGTGTGGTGGGTTTCGGTGCGGCGAAGCTGACGACTGGTATCGCTGAATCTTTGGGGATCAGCAATGCTGAAGCGGAAGGCATCAAGGTGGGGATGCCGCAGGAGGTGGAGTCGACTATTCAGCCGTTGTTGACTCCATTGGGTCGCGAGTTGCGTGCTTCGATTGACTTTTTTGAGCATCAGCAGGACAAAACGGTGAGTCAGGTGTTTTTCTCGGGCGGTTCTGCTCGTTCAGAATATATCATCAATGCGCTTCAATCGGAGTTGATGGTTCCATGCAAGGCGTGGAATCCGACGGTTTTCATGACGCCGGGATTGCCTCCGGCTCAGTTGGGTGAACTGGAGCAGGTCGCGCCGCAGTTGGTGGTGGCGATCGGTGGCGCCATGGCTGCATTCTAAAGTATGCCAATCAAAATCAATTTGCTGGCTGAGGAGCAGCTTACTGAGGAGCTGCGCAGGAAAGATCCTGTCAAGCGGGGTGTCTATGTCGCGGTCGCGCTGCTGGTGTTGATGCTCCTTTGGGCGGGGGTGAGCTGGTTGGGACTCTCTAAAGAGAAGGCTAGGCTGGTGGATGTCAATGCCACACTGGCCAGTCTGGAGAAGGATGCCAAGCTGGCTGAGGGCAATCAGAAAAAGATAAAGGACAACCAGTATAAGATGGACATGCTGAAGAAGATGTCTGCGGTGCGGCCTTTGTGGGCGCCGGTGCTGGATACTTTGCAGCGTGTTTCGGTTGAGGATGTGCATGTGTTGAGGATTCGCGTGGAGCAGGTTTACCATGTGACGCCAGCGATCGTTCCGGCGCGCGGCTCGGGTGGGAAGCCTAAGCCAGCCTCGGCCCGTCAGGTCATGTTGATGATCATCGAGGCGCAGGATAACAGTGAGCGCCTGGACAGTTACAGCAAGTTGCGCGAGCAGCTCTCTGTGGCACTGAAAGAACATTTGGGAACCAATGGGACGGTTTCCTTGAAAACTTTGAATCAAGCCCGTGAGAATGCTGACGGAAAGAAGTATCTGACCTTCACGCTGGAATGCGGCTTCACGGAGGTCAACCGCTAACATGAACAAGATTTCCAAAGAAAAGAGGGATCAGTTGATCGCCCTGGCAGGTGGCACTCTGGTTGTCTTGGGGTTGGTTTACTGGCTGGTGATAGGTGCTATGGCCAAGTCGACGGGGGGAGTCCGGGCGGCGGCTGATGGTGTCCAGGAGTCGGTGGATAAAGCCGCCAAATTAAAAGCAGATTCGCCCAAGATACAAGCAGAGCTGGATGATTCGCGCGCTGCACTGGAAGCGTTGGAAAAGGACATGGCCACTGGTGACCTGTATTCATGGGTGATCATGACGCTGAACAAGTTCAAGCAGGATAACGCTCACGCGGTGGACATCCAGAACATCAGCCGTGAGGAGCGTGTGCCCATCGGCTTTTTCGGTGAATACCCGTATGATGCAGTGAAATATCAGGTGAAAGGTGCTGCATATTATCATGACTTCGGCAAGTTTCTTGCTAACCTCGAAAATGCGTTTCCGTTCGCGCGGGTGCAAAACATGGATTTAAGTCCAGAAGGCGGGGTCCTCACGGGGCCTGAAGCAGAAAAACTCGCTTTCAGATTTGAGCTGGTTGTGCCGCTCAAGCCAAAGGAAACTAGCAAATGAAATCAAATCTTTTGCAAACTGCTTGGAAGCTGGCGGCCATTGTGGCTGTAATCAGTGCGCCTTTGGTGGCGGGGGCGGCGGCGGCTCCGGCCAAGCCAGCGCCTGCCAAGGATCCTGAACCTAAGAAATCTGTTTTCGCAACGGATCCCAAAGCGGGCAAGGATCCTTTCTTTCCCAAGTCGGAACGCTGGAATCCTCCGCCGAAAGTGGTTGCTCCGGTGGTGACTCCGACTCCGGGTGGTACGTCCCCCGTTCCTCCTCCTGTGGTCAAGAAAGATCCTTATAAGAACTTTGAATTGAAAGGCTTTGTCGGGGTGGGGAACAACCGTGTGGTGACGATTTCTTCCGGGCTGAAAAATTACATTGTGGGGTTGGGGGAAAGCAAACTTGCGAGCACCCCTGATGGTCCGGTCCGTTTCAAGGTCGTGCGTTTCTCTGACACCGGTGTTTTCATTTTGGTGGAAGGGGAGAAACAGGAGAAGGAACTCTCACTTCCGACTCCTTGATGCAGGGTGCAATAATTAGGAAAAATAAATTTAAAACACAGCAGGCAATGAAAATCAAAGCGTTGACGATCATCACGGCGGGGCTTATCGCCATCAGCATGGGGGTGTCTGCCCAGACCACACCGACGACAGCCAAAGCGGAAGAGGCACAGGAATCCCGCGGAGAGGTGGTGCCGTTGATCACCTTCGACGATACCCCGCTCACCGATGTCATTACGACGCTGGCCCGGCAGGCCGGCATCAACTTCCAGTTCGACCCGCGTGTCACCACGACGCAAGTGGGTCCAAACGGTGCTCCGCTGCCGCCGCCGACGATTTCCATCCGCTTTGAGAATGTCACGGCCTTGGATGCCTTTGAAGCCGTTCTTGAAAACCATGGTTTGCAGTTCGTGCCAAATGTGAAGACCAAAATAGGTCGCGTGGCGCCGAAGGATCCCAAGGCGCTCGAGCCGCTGGTCAGCCAGATCTTCCAGCTCCGCTATACGAGTCCTACGAACATCGTGCCTGCGGTGCAGGCTACCTTCAGTGACACTCGCGCCAAGGTGTTGGCGGATGTTCGTTCCAGCAAGGTGCTGGTGACTGCGGTGGAGCGTGATTTGAAGAATGTGGAAAAGATCATCTCAGAGCTGGATACGGCCACGAAGCAAGTGCTCATTGAGGCTCGTATCGTAGAGACGGCCCGCAACCCAAGCACGATCAAGGGTATCGACTGGGGTGGTACTCTCCGCGCCCAGAACTTCACTTTCGGCAATGGTATCACGACGGGCAATACGACGACTACGTTCCCGGGGACAACGACTTCTACGACCCAGCAGACTCCGTTGGGCCCTGTGACCACTACGACCACATCTCCGGCTTCTTCAACGACGTCGTTAGATACGATTTTGGGTGGTGGCGGGTTCACGGCTAACACGAAGAACGGTGTCTTCCCTGGCATCGGCTTCCTGAATGCGGATGGCGTTTCCGGCGTGCTTTCCTTCTTCAATGAAGATTCGGACAGTGAAGTGGTGGCCACTCCACGCACGGTGACGATGGACAACCAGCTGGCGACCCTGTCAGTGACGCGCGCTTTTCCGATCTTTGAGGTGACGCCCGGTTCGGCGAACACGCCTGCTGCTGCCCAAGTGACTTATACCAACGTCGGCACCATCCTGCAAGTGACGCCGCGAATCACAGCGGACAGCAATGTGTTCCTGCATGTCATCCCGGAAGTCTCCAACATCGATGGCAAAGACACACAGACCATCAGCAGCGAGACGTTTGAAGCGAACATCTACGCCCTGCGCAAGATGGAAACCCAAGTGCTGATTCCGAGCGGTAACACGCTGGTGATGGGCGGTTTGGTGAGTGACAACACGACCAAGTCCTATGCCAAGGTGCCGGTGCTGGGGGATGCCCCAGTCTTCAGCCGCCTGTTTCGCAGGGATTCCAAGTCCCGCATCAAGGTGAACCTGATCATCTTTGTGACTCCGACGATCGTTCAGGAGTATGACTATCACTATACGCCGACAGATTACCTGCGTAACAATGTGCAGGACCAGAATGCGCCTAAGACTTGGGTGGCGCCTGGTGATGAGGACTGGTCGGCTTGGGATTCCGGCAAGCCCAAGGATTGGAAGAAGAGCACGAAGAAATGAGTTGGCGCCTAATCTGCTAACTTCAATTCGTTGAAAAAAATGAATATCTTAACCAGCTTGCAAAAGTTGGCAGGTGCGTGGCAACCGAAAGGGTTGCGGCTTCTGGCAACTGGTATGGTGTCGGCCTTGGCAGTATGCTCGGCGACGAGTGTGCTGGGACAAACCAATGTGGCCAATGTGCTCACGTTGGCTGGTGGACTTCAAGGTAGTGATGTGGGACCCACGCCTGGCAGTTGGGTGATCACGTTTACGGGACCCAACAGCAGTGGAGCATTTCAGGCCGGCATTAAGCTCGATTCTCCTTTGGGCATGGCCATGGACGGTGACGGGTTTCTCTATATCGCCGAAAGTGATCAAGGAAACTTGCTTAAAGTCACCAATCCCGGAAACCGGGAGACGAGTTTCACATATTTGTTCGCCAGTGGCTTTCAAAAACCCGTGGCAGTCGCTGTCAATCGGTCAAATAACGACATTTTTGTCCTGACAGAAACGGACGGTTTGATTTGGCGCTATACCTCGGAAGGTGTCTTGGTCGGAGGGGCTGCTGTCAATGCGGGTACGCCATTGGTATTGCCCTCCGCGCTTACCATTGATGGTGCTGGGAATCTATTTGTCACCCAGCAAAACGGTGCCGTATTGCGGGTTACCCAAGCCGGTGTAGTGACACCGATTGTGCCGGCAGCGACATTTAGCGGTCCAAGCGGTATCGCCGCTTATCAGACAAATGTGGTGGCCGTCAGTGATACGGGTAACAATTCGATCAAATTGCTGAACGTGGTTGATTTCAGTATCACTACGCTGGCGGGCAGTGCGGGAGCAGGCTTCACGAACGGACCTGGTTCTGGTGCCAAGTTTAACATGCCACGCAGTATTGCGCTCGCACCAAATGGGTCGTTGATTGTTGCCGATCAAAGCAACCACCGTGTGCGCATCGTGACAGCAGAGGGAACGGTTGAGACTCTTTACGGTGTGTCCACCAATAAATGGCCTGATAGCAGCTTTTATCCCGCTTTTCCGGGATTGTTGGACGGTACGAATGCTCATGCCAACCAGCCGTGGGGCGTGACGGTTTCGCCATCGGGCACCAATATCTTCATCACAGAGATCGGTCACACCTACGATGTCCTTCGCACTGTGGGCAACCTGAGTTTCGCAGCGGCATCTGGCGGAAATCCTGGCGGAAGCGGTGTGGGCAATGTTTCTCTGACGGGCAACATCTTGACGTTCGGTTTTGCTTCGGGTGAAGGATCTGCAAGTTTCCAAGCCAAGGCGGGCCAGCAGTATTTCATTCCAGTGACCTTGACACTGCCGCCGGTTCAAGATTTGTATTCTTTTGGTTTCTCCCTTGCGGCCACAAATATGCCCGCTAGCGGTGCTCCTCCTATTCCGTTAGGCGGGTTAAGTTTCGATACTATGTTGAAGAAGCCGGTTCCGGGAATTTCAGGCGCAACGATTTATACGGATATCACACCGGGTGCTTGGATCGGAGTTTATACGAATTTGGTGCGCATCGATACCACCACCGGTCAGCCTTACACCAATTTGATCCCCGTGATCACGAACACGGTGTATGCCAGCACGTTGCAAAATCTGCTGGGTGTGAGCTGGTTGGAAATCCCCGGCGAGACAAACTTATATGATACCACCAGCCAGGATTTGATCTCTTTCTCCCAGGCTCACATCAACACATTGGAAGCCCACGCAAGCGGTAAAGCCATTGTGGGATCATTTGGATTCACGATTCCGGCAGGCGCTCCGGTAGGCAGCAAGTATCGCGTGCAAGTATTTAATGCCAGCGGCAGTTCCAATCTGAATGGAGGCGTCAGCTTCGTTACACCTGTGAATGGGTCGCTTACTAACGGTTCCATCAATTCCATCAAGGAGATCACGGTTGTCGGATCGCTCCGTTATTTAGTGGGTGATTTGGAGGAATTCAGGTGGATCAATGCGGGTGATTTCGGTGATGGCAGCATCAATATCATTGATGCCCAAGAGACGTTCATGAGTGCCATCTATCGTTATAATTTGCCAACGCCAGGCAGCGATTTCTTCGGTGCCATGGATTCCTATGATAATGGTTCCGGCATTGATCCTTCCACTGGAAATATCGATGCGGTATTGACGGGTGATGGGGAAATCACAATCGGTGACGTACAGGTCACTTTGCGTCGTTCTCAAGATCCTTATGTTGGTTGGGTGACCCGTGAAGCAGGCGGCACGGCACCGTTGCTGGTGCCCAGCGGTCTGACGCAGCCTACATTTGCTCCCTCATCTGCTTTGTTGGCTACCACAGCACCGATGAACTCGGCTGATTTGAGTAACCTCAAACTTGTGGCAGGGGAAGTGCAGGCGACGGGTGCTGGTCAAGTATCTATCCCAATTAAAGCTATCGTTTATGGTAACACAGCCATCAAGTCCTTGATGGTATCTTTGGAGATTGAACCGTTGGGGACAACACCGAAGTTGCAACAGCCGGTTCAATTCCAGATGGTCACTGCCAATCTGGGAGTGCCGAGATTCACCACCAGCCAAGGTAACACGTTTGGTGCGGCTTGGATGAACACCTTCAATCCAGGCAGCCAATGGGGTGTGCCTGGCTTGGCCTCGGGTGAACACGTGATCGGTAACCTGCTGGTGACCATACCGGCTGGCACTACTGCTTACAGTGCTTACGTGATTCGTGTGGCGCACGTATCTGCCATCGGCACCAAGCGCACAACCAGCGCGAATGGTTTGGTCACCTTCTCCAACCGCACTGCCTCAACCGCAGGCGATCAAATCTCTGATGCCTGGCGGTTGCGCTATTTCGGCGGCAGTTTGAACATGCTGGCTTCGGCCAATGCGGATGCGGATGGTGATGGAATCCCGAACTGGTCGGAATACCTCGCTGGCACGGATCCGACGGACCCGAACTCCGGTCTCCGCGTTGGGGGCGGGGCGAGCGTGAACGGTGCAGGCATCACGATCAGCTGGCCAACTGAAGCGGGTCTCAATTACGTGCTGGAGTACAGCACTACATTGGCGTCTGATAATTGGATTCAACTGGGTGGTGTCCGGGTCGGCACTGGTGGCGACTTGACTGCCACGGATACGGCCACCTCAACTAACGGTCGCTTCTATCGCGTTCGTCTGGTGAGCGGCTCCAGCCAATAAGAGAATTGATCAACAAAGAAGAAGGCGCATCGCAAGATGCGCCTTTTTGCTTTATCAAACCAATGGATCAGATAAACCCGCCAGTCGAGGGCATCAAGTTCAGTTGATGGTGAGCTGTTGCTTGATCTTAAACTTCTCGATGCGTTTACGGAGCGTGGCGCGGGTGATGCCGAGCAGTTTGGAGGCGCGCACCTGGTTGCCGCCAGTTTCTGCCAAGGCATGGATGATCAATTCACGTTCCACTGTGGGGATCAACTTTTGATCACCACGGGAGCGTGCCCAGTCGAAGAGGCGGCGGATGAGCGCAGTGGTGTCATCGCCTGTTTGAGGTGTCCCCGTGGCGGAAGGAGCAGGCGCGGGTGCTGTTTGCGGCGCAAATGCCGGGATTGGGGGAGCCACCACTGGAACGATTGGAGTTCCTGCCCGGCTGTTTAGGAGTTCTGCCGGCAGGTCGGATTCCAAGATGGCATCGCCTTTGGCCACCACAAGAGCGCGCTGGATGGAGTTTTCCAGTTCACGGACATTTCCTGGCCAATGATAGGCCTGCATGGTGTTGACAGCGTCATTCGTGATCGCCTTGAGCGCCCCTTTTTGCTGCTGACCGTATTTCTTCAGGAAATAATTCACCAGCAAGGGAATATCGCTCGGACGCTCGCGCAGAGCGGGCATCTTTATACGGACTACATTCAGGCGATAGAAAAGGTCTTCGCGGAACTGCTTGGCGGCGACCGCTTCTTCCAAGTTCTTGTTCGTTGCGGCGATGACGCGCACGTTCACCTTAATGGACTGATTACCGCCGACCCTTTCAAAGATGCCGGACTGCAGCACGCGGAGGATCTTCGTCTGCGTGGGCAGGCTCATATCACCGATTTCGTCCAAGAATATCGTGCCATTATTGCACTGCTCGAACTTGCCGATGCGTTGCACGGCGGCACCGGTGAAGGCGCCTTTTTCATGGCCGAACAGTTCGCTTTCCAGGAGGTTTTCCGGGATGGCGGCGCAGTTGATGGCAAGAAAGGGTTGGCTGCTTCGCTGACTATGGTGATAGACGGCGCGGGCCACCAGTTCCTTGCCGGTACCGCTTTCGCCCGTGATGAGGGCGGTGGCGTCCGACATGGCGAGCTGGCCGATGAGCTTGAAGACGTTCTGCATCGGCTCGCTGCGGCCGATGATGCCCATTTCGTAATCCTCAGTCTCCAAGACAGGCTGGTAACTCACCACCTGCTTCATATCGCGCGACGCCTTCAGGGCATTGCCGACGATCTGTTTCAGCTTAGGGACGTCAAAAGGCTTTAGCAGGTAATCGAAGGCCCCGAGCTTCATGGCCTCAATGGCCGTCTGGGTGGTGCCGTAGGCGGTCATCATGATGACCGGCAGCTTGGCGTCCACCTGGCGCAGACGCCGGAGCGCCTCCAGACCGGTGATGCCGCCCATGCGGACGTCCATGATGACGAGGTCAGGCTTGACCTTGGCCAAGAGTTTTAAACCTTCCTCGCCACTGTTGGCAGTGGTGAGTTCGATTTCCGGGGAGTCGAAGATTCGGCGGAAAGAGTACTGAACATCCGCCTCGTCATCGATGAGCAGGAGTTTGTCCATCGTTACTTAGCCGCGTGGGTCGCAGCGGTCAAAAAGTAACACCCCCTCCGAGATTTGCACGACATTCTGTAAAATAATGATGAAAAATACTGTGGCAACGGTAGTTATGCCGCTCATTCTGTTTCTACGAGCTGATGTTCATTGCGGAAAGATACGTAGACAGCACCGCCGATCAGGCTCCAAATGAGGCTTCCGGCGTAAGTTAACAAGGAAAGCGTAAGGGCTTGGGTGCTGGGCACATTGAAAAGCGGAGTAGCAAGCAACAGGACGAATAGGTTCTCCCGCACCCCCAGCCCGGATGGTGTGATGGGTATGGCTGAGAGGCAGATGATGGATGGCACGATGAACATCAACGCCTGCAGATCGATGGTGATGGAGAGCCCTTGAGCTACGGCATACACCTGAAATACGCAGAACGCATTCAACGCCATGGAATAGAGCAGGGCGATGATCAGGTCCTTCGGGCTTTCGCCAAAGCGCCGGCAGGAGTTGAGTGAACGTTCCAAGACATCGGCTTTCGGCAAGCGCTTCAAAAACTCACGTATCTGCGGAAACCGTTTCGAGACGCCGCCAAAGAATGCCAGGAAACAGAACACCGCAGAGCCCACAAACAAAGCGGCGATCAATCCGCCGAAACTCACTAGCGTGGGGTTGTCCAACCACGAACCGATATTCAGCAACAGCATGAGTGCTGCAAAAAGAAGCATGGAAAACAGGCCGATGATGCGATCGGCAAAGACCGTCGTGACTGCTTCTGTCTTCTGATGCTTCGTCTCACGGGCCGCGTAATACGCCTTGAACAAATCGCCCCCCGTTGAGCCCAACAGGAAGGAGTTGAAGAAATGCGCCACCAGTGAGATTTCTAAAGTGCGAGCCAAGGGCAGGCGAATATCCTGAGTCTGTAACAACCGTTGCCAGCGTAAGACACCGAGCAACAGTGTTGCTCCCATGAAAACCAAGGAGATAAAAAAGGCGGCGGGAGACACCACGCGCACCGCGTCCCAAAGTTCTGCGGGACCATGTCGCCATGCTTGCTGCCATTGTTCAGAGCGGGAGAGGGAGCTCCAATCACCGCCACCGGCCGTGACGGACTGCTTGCCCTCCTGCATGAAGATGCCGTGGAAAATCCACAACATCAGGGCGGCGCAAATCAGCAGCCGCCACCAGAGCTTGCTCCATTTGCCACTGCCTTTGTTCAATTCGGTCCCCACACTGATTTCAAAAACTCAAACCCTTGCTTCACTTCATCCACGGTCACAGAGGGATTCAGCTCCATCACCTTGATCTTGTTTCCCGCAGCGTAACTGGCCAGTCCCTTGAAGTCTATGCTGCCGGTGCCGGGTGCGCGATGATCTTGATCCGGAAAAATGACATCGTGGATGTGGAATCCGAACAAGCGCGGAGCCACGGTATCCAAGTGCGCCCGATGATGGATGAGGCCAAGATTCGCCTTGATCTGCGCATGTCCGATGTCATGCCAGTAACCGACTGTATCCGGCGGGAACTCGTTCAAAATGGCCGGGTAATCCCCCTCCAGCGGGATCTCATCCACCGCCTCGCGGATCTCCAAGCCCAGCTTGATATCCATCTCCGCCGCCTTCACAGCCAGTTCTTTCACGAGTTTGATGGCGCGAGATTGAGGGGCTTCCTTCACCCGCTCACGCTCGATCATCATCGCTTCCAGAATGTCTCCATGCTTGGCAGCGTCATCGGCCTTGATGGCTTCACTGAGCATGTCCGTGACTTCATCCGAGATGGGGAGCCGGCCGAAATGCAGGACCATGGCTACGGCCTTCACCTTGGCGGCCGTCTCAAGTGATTTGATTGAATACTTCAACGCATTAGACCATTCCGTCTCTTTCTGGGCGCTGAACTTAAAGATGTTCGGGTTCGGATGATTGTAGCCGAGGGGCAGGGGACAGAAATTGTGGACGCTGGAAATCTTGATCACACCTTTGGCCACTGCTTCAAAGATACCGGGCAGGAGACTGATGCGGATACCGTGACTTAACTCCGCATACTCGAAGCCGAGATCGCGAATCTCTTCAAGCATGGCGCGACCGTCCGTGTGACGGTTCGAGTTCCAGCAGGTGGACAGGGAGTACATAAAAAAGCCGGGTGCTATGATTCATAGCACCCGGCCATTGGAAAAGCCTAAATCTTACAGATCGGCATAACGAGCGCTTAGCATCGCCGAGAAGCGCGCGACCTTCATCTTGCGACGACGGCGTTCGCTGGGCTTCTCATAGTGACGGTGATTGCGCACCTCCTTGAGGGTACCCTCGCGGTCGATCTTCTTCTTCAAACGGCGCAGTGCCTTTTCAACGGACTCGCCTTTCTTGAGCTTAATCTCAGTCAACTTAACTCACATCCTCTCTAGCAGGCATGCCCGGTATGTTCACAATGGGCGTGCCAAAAAATTGGAGCCGAAGATTAGATTTCGAAAGAATGAGTGTCAAACGACAAAAAGAGGAGGTGGAGTGCCTCTTTTGTAAGATTCTCATGGATAGCGGTTTATATATGAAAAATATGTTGTTTAAAGCTGCTCATTTCTTGCGGGTCTCCGCTTGATTTACGGACAGACTCTGTAATCATCAAATTCGTCATGGGGTTGCCGTCCGAACCACAAACGCTTACGCCGGAGCAGGTTGCTGAATTGAACAGCAAGCTGTCGGAGATGCGTCATAACATCAATAACTACCTCTCGATGATCATCGCGGCGACCGAGCTGGTGAAGCGCAAGCCGGAATCGGCTGAACGCTTTCTGGACATGATCGCCCTCCAACCTCCGCGCGTGACTGCCGACATGCAGGCGTTTACTAACGCCTTCGAGAAGATGCTCAAGATTGAGCGGGAATAGGGATCGTCTCTTCCGGTCGCCCCGTGGCCGCGCTGACTCTGCGACGGAATTCTTCCACTGAGACATTTATCGGCTTGGCCTGGCATATCTGTTCTGCGCCCGGGTAATTCCACAGGTTAGGGAAATCGCGGCATTGCTGCGGCTTCACCGGCTGCACATCGCAGTTGGAACCGTTCAGGAAAATGCACTCACCATTCGGCTTGTCCATGAGGGCTAGGCCTTGGCGGTCTGGACGCAATCTCGTGTAACGCTGGATGAAGTCGTGCTCCGCCAGTTCGAGATGTGCCGCCATGCGGCTGATCTCGGCATCCGTGATACGCACCTGCCCCGGCCAACGGCAACAGGCGGTGCAGCGCTGGCATTCCAAAAACACTGGCATGAGCAGCAGGGTAGGGGAAATTTAATGGCGGGCAAGTGCGGTAGTGGAGCGCGACTCTCCGGGTCGCAGCAATATCCAAATGGCTTACGGCGGGGAAACTATCAGAGGCACCGAACTTCCCTGCTTGAAACTCCAAAAGTATTACGCTGCCTTTTGCTCAGGTGAGTTGCTGCGACTCGGAGAGTCGCGCTCCATCACATAGTGCTTGCGTGATTTTCTTGAAACAGCAGAGTCTCTTTCATCAATCAACCTATGGAGACGAGCGGACAAGAGGACACGAAAACACCACAGCGGCTTGGCGGTATATTCAAGCGTGCGGTCTTTCTTTTGGCATCTGCGTGCTGGGTGTTGATCGGTTTGGGTTTCGGCATGTGTCTTATCCAATACATGTTCCATCGAGGAGCGGGCATACACATTCTCGGCATCCCCATATCCTCCGCCAGCGTGCTGATCGGCGTGATTCATTTCACCGGATTCTCCATGGGCATGCTGTTCAGTCTGGCATTGGGGATTTGGTTGGGTGCGCTAGGGGTGAGTGGTGATCATCATCAGAAGTGACCTAACAGCCTGTAACCATTCCCCATTTCGAACGTCATTCCTTCCAGACAGTCAAAGTAACCACTCACGATGTATCCTATGAAACGAGTTTTACTGGCGGTGTTGGGCGGCAGTGTATTGATGGCTTCTGCCGTGATGGCGCAGGAAGCACCGCAGAAACCGCGTGAAGAAGTGCCCAAGGAGGTCAAACCGGAAGCAGCCCCCTTCCGCGAGCAGTTCCGCAAAGAGTATGAAAATCTTACGCCGGAGCAGCGTCAGGCTAAGATGAAGGAGATGCGCGAGAAGATGCAGAACAATCCCGAACTGCAGAAGCAGCGCGAGGAGTTTAAGAAACTGACCCCTGAACAACGTGAAGCCAGGATGAAGCAGTTTCGCGAACGTGCCGGCAAAGCCCAAGCCGACACGCCAGAGCAGCGCGAGGCCAGGATGAAGGAATTCAAAGAGAGGGTGGAGGCCCGCCGCTCGGAACTGGAAAAGAAGAAGAAAGTCGGCACAATCACGGCAGAAGAGGAAAAACAGCTCGAGCGCATGAACGCAGCCGCCAAACGGGCGACGGAAGATAAGGCCGCTCCCAAGGAAAAGCCAAAAGCGGAATAACAAAGACCGGCATGACCGATTTCCAACGGCGGCTTTTTTCGAGCCGCCGTTTCCTTTTTGCACTGTTCGGCGACTAGGCATGTCTCTTAATCAGACCTTTTTATTGTTGTGCCCCAAGCCTTCCTACTTCAAGGATGACGCATGCACTGGCGGTTCTTTCTATTGAACTCTTCCATGTGCAGGCTCGTCTGAATGTAAAACAGAGCAGCCTTTTCGACTCACCCTGACGACCAGCGTGGCACCGAACGAACCCACAGATTCGCAGTTGATAGCCGCTGTATTGCGAGGCGATACGGCGAGCTTCGAGCAATTGGTGGTGAAGTATCAGCCGCGTGTCTTTGCTACGGCACGGCGTTATGCGCGTCGCGAGGATGAGGTGGAGGACATCGTTCAAGAGGTGTTCCTGAAGGCGTTTCAAAAGCTCTCCAGCTTCCGAGGGGAAGCGCCGTTTGAACACTGGTTGATGCGGTTGGCAGTGAGGACTTGCTACGATTTTTTGCGTGAACATCAACGGAACCGCGAGACGACTTTCACGCAGATATCCGATGACGAGCAGGATTGGCTGGAGCGTCATGCGGAAGATCCAGATGGTTCCAATGAGAAGGCGACGGAGGCCAAAGAACTCATCGGCAAGGTATTGGAGCAGCTTTCGCCCCCGGCACGATTGGTCATCACCTTGCTGGAGATCGAGGACCGGTCGGTGAAAGAGATCGCGGACCTGACTGGGTGGTCAGTGCCGCTGGTGAAGGTGCGGGCCTTCCGGGCACGTGCTGAGATGAAAAAGTTGCTGACAAAGTTGATGAAGGACAAGAAATTGTAACCAATCGGCACTAAGGTGCGTCTGACTGGTTGGCAGGCTTATGGATACGGCCAAACTAAATAATAAATTGATCGCGGCGGCCCGGCACAACCGGACATCCGATCAGGTGCCTTATGCGTTTGAGAAGCGCATCATGGCGAATATCAAGGACTTGCGTCCGGTGGATGTGTGGGCTCTTTGGGGCCATGCGCTTTGGCGGGCAGCGGCGCCTTGTGTGGCCGTCATGCTGGTGATCGGCGTCTGGTCCCTCCAGAAGCACGATCAGCAGGTCGCGCAATTGCAGTCCTCGGACCTGGAGCAGACCGTCCTCGCGCCTTTGGATAACGTGGGAGATATTTGGTGAGCATTTGGAAGGTCATTTTGGCGACCTTGGTGATCTTTGGAGCCGGAGTCATCACGGGAGGCCTGTTCGTCAATCGCATGCACGTCACTGCACCTGTGGTGGCAGCACCTGCGGATGATTCGAATCGCCATCCCCTGAGCACCTGGGTTCCACCTCAAGCCAATACCAACAACCCTCCACCCGCTGCCGTGGGCAAGGCGAAAGATTTTGTAGCACGTTTCGGAGCACAGTTGGAACTGACCAGCGAACAGCGCACTCGCATCGAGCAGATCATGAGTGACAGCCAGAAGCGCACGAAGGGAATCTCCGACAGTGTTGCTCCGTATGTGCGGGAGGAAGTGCGTCACACCCGCGAACTCATCCGCAATGAACTGACCGCTCAGCAGCTTCAGAAGTACGACGAGATCCTCCGTCCTAAGAAAAAGAACGATCCTTCCAAGAAGAACGCCAAGATGGTCATCGAAGGGGAGTAGGCGCCATTTCTTCTTCGCCGTTCTCGGCCAGTTCACGGCAATGTTCCACGAGATGGGAAATGCCGAAAGGCTTCTTCAAGACCGGCGCTCCGAGACGTTCCAATTCTTCCGTCAGTTCACGACTGCCCGCATCTCCGGTGATGAACAGGAATGATTTTGTCTGCGAGGGACTGTTCTCTTTCAACCAACGATAGATACCCAAGCCATCCACCAAGGGCATCCTTACATCGGATATGATGAGGTCGTAACCGCGCACTTGCAGACGTTCGATGGCTTCCTTGCCATTGGCGGCGCGGTCCACATTGTAGCCCAGCATGCTCGTAAGGGTTGCCTCCACCATTTGCGCGACCGATTCTTCATCATCGGCGAGCAGTACTCGACGGACAGTATTTTCTTCTGTGGGCTGTTCCGTGGCAAAGGGCACTAAGGGCAACGCTGCCGCCATGGGTTCCAAGGCCAGAGGCAAGGTGAAGGAAAAGGTGGTGCCACGCCCGATCATGCTGGCCACCTGAATCTCACCGCCATGCTGACGGATGATGCTATCGCAAACGCTGAGGCCAAGGCCGGTGCCTTTATCAGGGCCTTTCGTGGTGAAGAAAGGATCGAAGATGCGCGCGAGATGCTCTTGAGCGATGCCATGGCCGCAATCATTCACTGAGAAACGCACGAGTGAACCTTCGAGCTTGGCTTGAAAGGTGAGCACGGCTGGACGCTGCTTTTCCATCGCATCCAGCGCGTTCAGTCCCAGATTCATCACCACCTGTTTGATTTGTCCAGGCTCGGCGTAAACCATGACTGGACGCGGGGGGAAATCCCAGCGCACTTGGCACTCAAGCTGGCGGATACGAAAGCCCAACATCGTCAGGGCTTCCTGACAGATCTGCCGCAAGTCAGCTGAGGCTCGTTCGATAGGAGCGGGACGTGAGAGTTGCAACAACTGGCGGATGATCTGGGCGGATTCCACCGCGCTGTCATGCACCATCTGGCAATAACGCACCAATTGCACGGGCGCAGAATGACGGTAGAGTTCACGCTGGATCAACTCGGTGAAGCCGACGATGGGCACGAGCTTATTGTTGATCTCATGTGCGACACCGCCTGCCAGATTTTCCATGAGCGCAGATTTTTCCTGCTGAATCATGCGCCGTTCAAAAAGACGCTGTTCGGTGACGTCATCTACCAGCAAGCAAACCTGCGCCGTTTCTTTGATCCAGCTTAGGAACAACAGCAGACGGCGTTGGCCGCGATTGGGAGTATCAATCGTCACTTCGATCTCGGCTTTTTGATCCAGCTCTTGCGAGCGAGCCAGAGCAGTCATCACGCGTAGGAAACTTAAACGATCCTGTTCCAGCATCCGTTTCAGCAAACGACCGGGTTCTGGATTTTCCGATGAATCAGCAAAGAGGTCCCAAAGCCGATGATTGCCCGCCGTCACTTTGCCGTCCGGAGTGAGCAAGGCGACTGCCAAGGCACTGTTCTCGAAGAGAATGTCGAATTGTCCACGGGATTCACGCAAAGCAGACAGACTTTCTTCCAGTGCGAGATTCTTTTGACCCAGCTCCAATTGTCGTTTTTCTGCGAGTGCCGTTCTTTCTTCGACGAGCTGGTATTGCAGCCGCACCAAGGTCTGCATGGAGATCATGCCGTGATAAGCGCCATCTGCCGTCACGAGGGCGACGTCATCGTAGAAGCTGTCGCCAGAGCGGGCCAAGGCTGCCCGTAGCACTTCTTCCAAAGGCGTTCCGATGCAGAATTTAAGCGCATCCGGCATCGCGTGTTGAAGCACGGCATTGCGTCCGTAAACGGCGAAGCCGAAACGTGCGCCCAGAAGGAAGCCCAACCTGCTGCGGGAAATCACGCCTTCAAGCTGTCCGCTGGCATCGACTACACCGGCATACTCATGCGGTTGGCGCCTGAAAAGATGGTAGGCCGATTCCAGCGTGGCATGGCTGGATACCTTAAAATCATGGTTGATCAGGGTTTCCAGGCAGGTTCCTGCGACACCGATCACCATTTCTTGTCTGTCTGCTGTCATGAACGTAACCGATAATCGGCTTCAGAAATGGCGGATTTGCCGCGCTGGGGTGACGATTGGGTGACAAACCGGATGGAAAAGTGTCCTCAAATTTTCACTTCCCCGCGCCAGCCGCGCTTACTAGTCTCCCGCCCCATGACTTTACAGACATTCAAGATCGCGGCTTTGGCAGGTGACGGCATCGGACCGGAAGTGATGAAGGAGGCCATCAAGGTCCTTCGCGCAGTGGAGAAGAAATTTCCCGTGGCGTTCCAGATCACGGAAGCGCCCGTCGGCTGGGCCGGCATCGATGCCGCCGGCAAGGCGTTGCCGGATGCGACGTTGGCTCTTTGCAAAGAATCGGATTGTATCCTGTTCGGCTCCGTCGGTCTGCCGGATCGTGATCCGACGATTCCGAAGGAAGAACGTCCGGAGCGCGCGGCCCTCTTGCGTTTGCGCAAGGAATTCGGTCTCTTCGCGAACCTGCGTCCGGTGAAATTGCCGAAGGAACTTTCTCACGCGTGCCCGTTAAGCAAGGAACGTCAGGGTGACGGCCTCGATATCATGGTGGTGCGTGAATTGACGGGCGGCATGTATTTCGGTCAGCCGAAGAAAACGGAAGACATCGGCAACGGCCAGCAACGTGCGATCGACACGATGGTTTACACGACGCCTGAGATCGAGCGTATCGCGCATGTCGCGTTCCGCACGGCGGCATTGCGTCGCAAGAAGGTAACGAGCATCGACAAGGCGAACGTGCTGGAAAACGGCGTGCTCTGGCGCGATGTGGTGACGAAAGTGAGCAAGAGCTATCCTGATGTGGCCCTCGAGCACATGTTCGTGGATAACGGCGCGATGCAGCTCATGCTCAAGCCCACGCAGTTCGACGTGATGCTGTGCGAGAACATGTTCGGCGACATCCTGAGCGATGAAGCGGCGGCTCTCGCCGGTTCCCTTGGCATGCTCCCGAGCGCAAGTCTCGGTGCGACGGCTGGTGACAAGACCTTCGGCTTCTACGAACCCGCGGGTGGCACGGCTCCGGACATCGCGGGCAAGAATCTGGCGAATCCGATCGCGCAAATCCTTTCCACCGCGCTCATGCTGCGTCACTCGTTCAAGCAGAACGAAGCGGCAGCGGCGATCGAGAATGCGGTGGGCAAGGCGATCGCGGCGGGTTATCGCACGGGCGATATTTACACGTCTGCCGATCCGAATGCGAAAAAGGTCGGTACCACGCAGATGGGTGACGCGATCGCGGCGAACATCTAAGAGAGACTGGACAGGCGATGGCGCCTGTCCCACTACAGAAAAGCGAACGCTTAATATTTATGGCTACGAAACAAATCATCAAACCGGCCAAGTCCGCTCCGGCGGTGGGCCCTTATAATCATGCTGTCCGCGTCGGTGACTTGCTGTTCTGCGCGGGCCAAATCCCGATCGACCCGGCTACGGGCAATCTCGTGGAAGGCGACATCAAGGCGCAGACTGAGCGCGTGCTGCAAAACGTGAAGGCGATCCTGGATGACCAGGGCCTGACGTTCAGCAACGTGGTGAAGAGCACCGTGTTCCTCACGAACCTCGCGGACTTCGCGGGCATGAACGAGATCTACGCGAAGTATTTCACGAGCGATTTCCCGGCGCGTTCCACGATACAGGTGGCGGCCTTGCCGCGTGCGGCGAGCGTGGAGATCGAAGTGATCGCGCACTTCTAAAAATCGATTAACGGTTTTCGAGCCGGTGCTGGTTCTGGAATAACAGAAACAGCGCCGGCTTTTCATTTTGTTCTGTGAATTAGGAGGCGGGATTCTACCATCCCTTACCATGGGCAAGCCGGTGATAAATCTGATGGTTTTAAGAGTTGCGGATTTGGTGTCGGCTCGTGCGTTTTATGAAGTGTTGGGGTTGGCTTTTGTGCAAGAACAGCATGGTTCAGGGCCGATCCACTTCAGTTGCGAACGTGGTGGCATGGTGTTGGAGTTGTATCCTGGTAAACCGGGGCAAGCTCCTGAACGTTTGAATGCCGGAGCAACGATGTTGGGTTTCAGTGTCGAATCAGTGGAGACGACGCTGGTGAAGTTGAATGCGCTGAATGTAACAGTGGTGACGGAGCCGAAAGAATCGCCATGGGGCAAACGCATGGTGGTTTTGGACCCGGATGGCCGGACGATTGAGATTTCAGAACCACCGCGTAAAACGTAAATATAAAAATCGAAAGATTTCAGGATGGAGTTTGTATTTTTATTCATTGGTGTCGGTCTTGGAGTGTTCATCGGCTGGCTGCTGGGAACTCGCAAGGTTGATGCTGCCCCGGTGGCGGACAATCGCCTTGAAGGGGAGTTGCGTCAGCAGATGGCGCAGAAGGATATTGAACTTATCCAGCTCCGCACACAGCAGACGCAATCCGCCAGTGCCTTGGCGGGTGCGGAAGCGAAGCATCAGGCCGCAGAGCGGTTGCTGGCAGAGCAGAAAGAATTGCACGCGCAGGCTATGGCCGAAGCGAAAGCCGCACAGGAGAAGGCGTTGCTCGATCTGAGGGATACGTTCAAAGCCTTGAGTGCGGATGCGTTGAAGGCGACGCAGCCGGAGTTCTTGCGCTTGGCCACGGAGACTTTGGGTAAATTTCAAGAGACGGCGAAGGGCGATCTGGCTCAGCGTCAGGAGTCCATCAAGACTTTGGTGGAGCCGCTCAAACAGCAGCTCGACGTTTATCAACAGCGTTTGCAGCAGAGCGAGACGAACCAATCGCAGGCGCTCGGTGAGGTGAAGAAGCACTTGGAGCAATTGGCGCAACAAAGCCAGTCGCTCTCCACGGAGACGTTGCAGTTACGCCGAGTGTTGAGCTCGAATCAAGCGCGTGGGCGTTGGGGTGAGGAGACGTTGCGGCGCGTGGTGGAGGCGGCGGGGATGAGCGCACATTGTGATTTCACGGAGCAGACGCAATCCGGTGACAGCAAGCCGGACATGATCGTGCGCCTGCCGGGTGAGCGGGTGATCATCGTGGATGCGAAGGTGCCGGACTTGGAATTCCTCAACGCGACGGATGAGGCCGATGTAGTGAAGCGAGCAGAAGCCTTGGCGATCCACGCTAAGAAGCTCAAGGACACTATCAAGCAACTAGCCGATCGCGATTATCCCAAAACGTTCTCGAACTCATTGGATTACGTGGTGCTGTTTGTGCCCGCAGAATCGTTGTTCAGCGCGGCTTTGGAAGGGGATCATGAACTGATCGTGTGGGCGGCGCAGAAACGCATTCTGCTCGCGACACCTACGTCCCTCATCGCATTATTGCGCTCGGTCTCGGTGAGCTGGCAACAGCATGCCCAGACGCAGAATGCGAAGGATATCAACGAAGCTGCGCAAGAGCTCTTCACCCGCGTGGTGAAGTTCACGGAGCATTTCGAGCGGATACGTGTTGGCCTTGAGCGGGCGAACAATGCTTACAACGATGCGGTTGGAAGCTACGAACGCATGGTTCGGCCTAGTGGTGAACGCCTGCAAAAGCTGGCTGGCACGGAAGGTGCCAAACCATTGGCCGAGGCTGGTCCGCTGGATGCGACCTTGCGTCTGCCGCCCAGCCAATAACTTCCGCCACCGCTTTTCCTTTCCACAGGGCGGAAAATTCGTTAACAGGATGCCGTGTATTTGGAATTCTACCGGCTGAAGGAACCGCCCTTCACCATCACCCCAAATCCGCGATTTGTGTTTTATAGCGCCAAGCATCGCGAGGCGTTCAATCACTTGCTTTACGGCATTCGCGAGCGCAAGGGTTTCGTCCAGCTCACCGGTGAGGTGGGTGCGGGCAAGACGACGATTTGCCGCGCCATGCTGGAGCAGCTTGGCGAGAACTACGCCACAGCGCTCATCCTGAACCCAATCCTGGATGCAGATGGCCTGATGAAAGCCATCGCGATGGAGTTTGGCCTAGACGTAAAGGGCAAGGATCGTCTGGAGACCGTTTCGGCGATCAACCACTTCCTTCTGAGCCAGGTGGAGAAGAACAAGGATGCGGTGCTCATCATTGATGAGGCGCAAGATCTGACGGATGATTTGCTGGAACAGGTGCGCTTGCTCTCCAACTTGGAGACGGATGATCGCAAGCTCTTGCAGATCGTGCTGATGGGGCAGCCGGAATTGCGGGATCGTCTGAATGCGCATCGCCTGCGGCAATTGCGCCAGCGCATCACAGTGCGGTATCACATCAATCCTCTGACGCGCGCGGAGCTGGCCTCGTATATCCAGCACCGCATCCATGTGAGCGGTGGGAATGGAGCACCGTATTTCACGGCTGGTGCGGTGTGGCGGATTCATTATTACAGCAAGGGCATTCCGCGTCTGGTGAATGCCGTGTGTGACAAGTGCTTGCTGGCTGGTTACGTGCAGCAAAGTGATCGGATTGATTTTTCCACGGTGGGTCTTGCCATCCGTGAACTGGAAGGGAACGTCCCCGCATGAGCCTCATCAATGATGCCTTGAAGCGCGCCAATGAGGCGCAAAAGAATCAGCCAGTCGCCGGGCCGCTCGGTGCGCCATTGCAACCTGCGGATGCGCCGATGCGACGCGGGAGTGGTGGCGGTGGCTCCAATTGGTCGCCTGTTTTGGTGCCAGCCATTGTGGTTGTGTTGTTGGCGCTGGGATTCTGGTTCATCCGCAGCGGACTGCAGAACAAGCCGTCGACGCAGCCTGTCGTAGCGGTCACAGCGCCGGTTCCACCTCCGTTCCCAGTAGCACCGCCCGCTCCAGTCGCGCCTGTACCGGCTCCCGCACATGTGGCGAAGGCTCCAGAAAAATCAGCGCCTTACGTCTCCAAGTCGGGTATCAAGGTGAGCACGGAAGTGGTGACACGGGAGTTGCCGCCGGAACCTGCTTTTGAACCCACACCGGTAAAGATCGAAGTGCCGACGCCAGCGCCTGCTCCGGTAGTTGCGGCGGCAGTCGAGCCCAAGATGGAAGCGAAGGCGGAACCTGTCGTGGCTGTCACTACAACGCCGCAACCGCCGGTGACCAAGACCGAGCCGGTAGCTCCGGTCAAACCGGCTTTTCCTGAGCTGAAACTGCAGGGCATATTTTATCGTCCGAACAATCCTTCCGCCTTGGTCAGTGGCAAGAATGTGCGTATCGGCGAACTGGTCCAAGGGGCCAAGGTAGTCGCCATCGAGCGCAACAAAGTGGTGCTCGAGTTCAAAGGTGAGCGGCGTGAGATGACACTCGATGTGCAGTGATCTGCCACTTTTCACGAACGTGACCGGCAGCCTGATCATCCATGAAGACGACGACCTACTGGTCGTCAATAAGCCTGCCAACTGGAACACGCACGCGCCTACGCCTTATTCTGGTGAGGGCATTTACGAATGGTTACGGCAGCGTGAACCGCGCTGGGCGCAACTCGCCATCATCCATCGGTTGGACAAGGAAACCTCTGGTGTGATGGTCTTCACGAAGACCAAGGCGGCCGCAAAATCTCTCACGGAACAGTTCACCGAGCGTGAAGTGCAGAAGCGTTATGTGCTGCTGACAGATCGAGCGGTGAAGGCAGAGAAGCTGCACGCGCGCTCGCACATGAGCAAGGTGGGGAGTGAGTTTGTGAGCCGTCCGGTGACGAATGCGGGGGAGTTGGCGGAGACGTTTTTTTATCGCGGTGAAAGCAAGAGTGGTAGAACTCAAGTGAGCGCCGAGCCGAAGACGGGGCGCACGCATCAGATACGGTTGCACGCGCAGGACTTGGGCTTTCCGATTTTAGGTGATGTACGTTATGGCGGTTCGCCTCATGCGCGACTTTGCCTGCATGCGGCGGAGATTGAGTTTGAGCATCCGACCACGGGCAAGCTGGTGAAGTATTCGGCTCCGGTGGATTTTGAACGCGATGCTTCATCGGCTTTACGCGAAGCGGTGGTGGATAAAGCGCTGACGGATTCGTTCCGGGTGGTCCATGGTGCTGCGGATGGTCGGCCGGGTTGGTATGTGGAGAAGCTGGGGGATTATCTGATTTCGCAATCCTCTGGGGATTTGAGTGGTGAGCAGCGGGCGCGATTGGAAGAGCTGGTGAAAATGTTCGCGAGCAAGGCAGCGTATCACAAGGTGCTGAACCGGCATGTGCGGCAAAGCTCGGTAGAGACGGCGGGGCCGCAACTCGTGTTTGGTGAGGCGGTGAATGAAGAGTTTGGTATCCGTGAGAATGGCGTGCGGTATCAAATGAGTTTTCAGGAGGGGTATAGCGTGGGGCTGTTCCTGGATCAGCGGGATAACCGGCGGCGGTTGCTGACGAATTATATCGGGCCGGATTTCGTTGTGCGTGATGGGGGGCTGCAAGGTGCGGAAGTGTTGAACACGTTTGCTTATACGTGTGGTTTTTCGGTTGCGGCAGGTATGGCGGGAGCGCGGGCTACTAGTCTTGATCTCTCTAAGAAATACTTGGATTGGGGACGACGTAACTTCACGGCAAATGGGATGGACCCGGCAGCGCATGATTTCATTTTCGGTGATGTGTTCGACTGGTTGAAGCGCTTGGGCAAAAAGCAGCGGCAGTTCGATGTGGTCATCCTTGATCCGCCGACGTTCTCGCAATCGAAACAGAGCGGGGTGTTTCGCGTGGAGCGGGATTATGGTCGCCTGGTGGGGGATGCCTTGAAGGTTTTAAAGAGTGGCGGCACATTGCTGGCCTCCACGAATGCGGCGGGCTTGGAACCAGAAGTGTTTATCGCCACGGTGAAAGCGGCGATCACTGCGGCGGGACGTAAAGTGGAGCGGGAACGGTTCATTCCGCAGCCGCCGGATTTTCCGGTGACGCGAGAGGAGCCGGGATATTTGAAGACGTTTTGGGTGAGGGTAAAATAACTAATTTTAACCACAGATGGACACAGATAAACACAGATTGGAAAAGGTGAGATTGAGTTCTCTGTTTGCACCTTTGGCAACCATAGTGGTTGTGACTGCCCTTCTAGCTGGCTGTGCCAGTAATTCCAACATGACGACGAAAATGATTTATCCCCGGACGGTGAAGACGAATGTGGTGGAGACGTTGAACGGGGTCAGTGTGGCGGATCCGTATCGCTGGCTGGAGGATGACAATTCCGCGGCGACGAAGGCGTGGGTGGAGGCGCAGAACAAGGTGACGTTCGAGTATCTCGAGAAGCTGCCTGCACGGCAGAAGTTGAAGGAACGTCTGACGGAGTTGTGGAATTACGAGCGCTATGGCGTGCCATTTAAGGAGGGCAATCGCTACTTCTACACGCGCAATGACGGGTTGCAGAACCAGAGTGTGCTTTACGTGGCGGAGACGTTGGAGGCCGAGCCGCGGGTGTTGCTGGACCCGAATACGCTCTCGAAGGATGGCACGGTTTCGCTCAGCGGCTACACTATAAGTGATGATGGGAACTTGATGGCGTATGGGCTTTCATCCGGCGGTTCGGACTGGCAGGAGTGGAAGGTGCGCGATGTGCGAACGGGCAAGGACCTGGAGGATGAATTAAAGTGGGTGAAGTTCTCTGGTGCTTCATGGACGAAGGATGGCAAAGGCTTTTTCTACAGTCGCTACGATGCGCCGAAGGAAGGGGAGCAGCTCAAGGGTGTGAATTATTTCCAGAAGCTTTATTTTCATCGTATCGGGACGAAGCAGTCGGAGGACACGCTGGTGTACGATCGGCCGGATGAGAAGGAGTGGGGCTTCGGTGGCTCGGTGACGGAGGATGATCGCTATCTCGCCATTCATGTCTGGCAAGGGACGAGCCCGAAGAACCGGTTCTTTTATCAGGACTTGCAGGCAAAAGGCAGCAAGGTGGTGGAGTTGCTGAAGGAGAATGATGCATCGTATGACTTCATCGGAAATGTCGGCACGGTCTTTTATTTCCTCACGGATCTGAATGCTTCGCGTGGCCGATTGATCGCGATTGATATCACGAAACCGGAGCGCGCGAACTGGCAGGAGGTCATTCCGCAGGCATGGGATACGTTGCGCAGTGTGTCGTTCGTGAATAACCAATTCGTCGCGCAGTATCTGAAAGATGCGCGTAGCGTGGTGAAGGTGTTCAGTCGTGAAGGCAAGCAGGAGCGCGAAGTGGAGTTGCCGGGCATTGGGACGGCGGGCGGTTTCGGTGGTGAGCGTGGGGATACGGAGACGTTCTATTTCTTCAGCGGCTACACGATGCCGGGGACGATTTATCGCTATGACTTGAAGACGGGCAATAGCACGGTGTTTCGCGAGCCGAAGGTGAAGTTCAATCCGGCGGAGTTCGAGACGAAGCAGGTGTTTTTCACGAGTAAGGATGGCACGCGCGTGCCGATGTTCATCACACATAAGAAGGGGTTGAAGCTGGATGGTGCGAACCCGACGTACCTTTATGGGTATGGTGGATTCAACATTAGCCTCACGCCGTCATTCGCGCTCACGATGATCGCGTGGATGGAGCGGGGCGGAGTTTATGCGGTGGCGAATCTGCGTGGCGGTGGTGAGTACGGTGAGGACTGGCATCAGGCGGGTACGAAGCTGAAGAAGCAGAATGTGTTCGATGATTTCATCGGCGCAGCGGAATGGCTTGTCGCGAACAAATACACGCGGCCGGACAAGTTAGCGATCGCCGGTGGCAGCAATGGCGGTCTGCTGGTGGGTGCGTGCATGACGCAGCGGCCTGATCTCTTTGGCGTGGCGCTGCCAGCAGTGGGAGTGCTGGATATGTTGCGCTTCCACAAATTCACCATCGGCTGGGCGTGGCAGAGTGATTACGGCTCGCCGGACAAGGCGGAGGAATTTCAGGCGCTTTATGCCTACTCGCCTTATCACAATCTCCGGCAAGGGACGAAGTATCCAAGCACGCTGATCACGACGGGTGATCATGATGACCGCGTGGTGCCGGCGCACAGTTTTAAATTTGCCGCACGTTTGCAGGAGTATCATCGCGGCGATAGCCCGGTCCTCATTCGTGTGGAGACCAAGGCGGGACATGGAGCAGGGAAGCCAACGGCGATGCTTATTGAGGAGGCGGCGGATCGGTTGGCGTTTGCTTTGAAGGAATTGGAGGTAAAATAAAAAGTTCCCAAAATGGGAACTTTTCTGTTGCGCTGGGATGAAAAGAGGGTAAGCTGATGAGAGTAATAGCACGAAAGACGTTGCGAGATTTTTGGGAAGAACACGCAGATGCGGAGCAGCAGCTAAAGGCGTGGTTCCATGAAGCAGAAGCGGCCGAGTGGAAGTCATTTGCAGATATCAAGGCGCGCTATCGCTCCGCAGATGTGCTGCCGGGGAACCGGGTGGTGTTTGATATCAAGGGCAATAATTATCGGCTCGTGGTGAAGGTGCATTACAATCGCAGCTTGGTGTTCATCCGGTTTGTGGGGACACATGCGGAGTATGACCGGATAAATGCAGAAACAATTTAAACGGAAAGGTGAACTATGAAGGCCAAAGTCATTCAAACTGAGCAAGAGTATGAGGCAGCACTGGCGCATGTGGAGAAGCTGATGGATGCTGCGCCGGGTTCGCCGAAGGAGGATGAACTCGAGCTTTGGTCTTTGCTGGTGGAGAAGTACGAGGAAGAGCACTTTCCTATCGAGTCACCTGATCCGATTGAGGCTATTCGTTTTCGCATGGAACAGGAGGGATTGCGTCCGGCGGATTTGCAGCAATATGTTTCCAGCAAGAGCAAGATCTCCGAAGTGCTGAGTTACAAGCGTCCGCTGAGTCTATCCATGATCCGGGCTTTTAACACCGGGTTGCAGATTCCAGCGGAGGTTTTGCTGCAAGAAACACCTCTGCCCTACCGCGTGGCTGAACCGAAGAAAAAAGCTGCAAAGAAAAAGCCATCTAAGGGCTAACCCTTAATTGCTCCAATTTGCTTGCACCTTGGCCCTTCTCGCGAAGACTAGGGGGCGAAATGAACCCCCGGTGTCCGGTGCATACGGTGACGTTTGACGTAGGCGGGACTTTGATCAGTCCCACGCCTTCGGTGGGGCATGTCTATGCGGAGATGGCGGGGCGGTTCGGGGTGAAGGCGGATGGAACGGCGCTGACCGAGGGCTTCAAACAGGCTTGGAAGGCCAAGACAGCTTTCGATTACTCGGAAGAGGCTTGGTATGGGCTGGTGCGGAATACGTTTGGTCCGCTGGCGGCCAAGCTGCCGGATGCCTTCTTTCCGGCGCTTTACCGGCGATTCATTGATGCCGAGGTTTGGCAGATCCATGATGATGCGTTGGAGGTGCTGGATGAACTGGCCAGCCGGGATTTCAATCTGGGTGTGATCTCCAACTGGGATGAGCGGCTGCGGCCTTTGCTTAAGAATCTCAAATTAACCCCTTATTTTCAGGCCATCACGGTGTCGTGTGAGGTGCAGTTTCCGAAGCCGGAAGGGGTTATCTTTGAGCAGGCCCTCAGGAGTTTAGGGGCGGCGCCGGGTGCGGTTCTGCATGTGGGAGATAGCCGGTTGGAGGATGCGGAGGGGGCGCGGAGTGCAGGGTTGCATGGGTTGCATCTGGACCGCAAGGGCGGGGGAGACATCCGGGCGCTCACCGAGGTGCCAGGTTGGCTGGAGCGGTTGAGAGTGGAAGTGGAGATGGGCGGGAGTTAGGGCTTTTTACCGGCACCCCTCATCCTCAATCCTTCTCCCCTCCGAGGGGAGAAGGAGGAAAACACGCTGGCCTTATCAGGGTGCGCTATTGGCATTAGTCAGGGTTACTCATGGCCAAGGGTGGCTTATACTTTAGCTGTCCTCATTGACGCTGGTGAAAATTCCCTTTTAGATTCAGTGAGTTTGTAAAGCCGAGGCCCCATACTCTGCGGACGAATAATGCCCGCAAACCAAAGGCCACGACGGAAACAACGTTCATGAAGATAATTGACCGCCTTTTCAATTCATCGCTGGGTAAGAAATACCTGATGGCGATATCCGGCGTGGCTCTGCTCGGATTTGTCATAGGTCACCTAGTCGGAAATCTCCAAGTCTTCGGCCCGCCGGAACTTATCAACGGCTACGCCCACTTCCTCAAGAGCAAGCCCGGTCTGATCTGGGGCGCGCGCTTGGGTCTGCTGGCGATGGTGGCCATCCACATCGTGACCGCAGTGCGGTTGACGATGGAGAACAAGGCCGCCCGCCCGGTGCAGTATGCCAAGTGGAAGGAGAACGGTGCCTCCAAGTCCTCCCAGTATATGATCTGGAGCGGTTCGGTGATCCTCGCTTTCATCGTGTATCATCTGGCGCACTTCACGGTGCTGCTGCCAATCAATGGTACACATGACTTCACCAAACTCACTACGGTGTTAAATGGCGAAACGATCCCCGATGTTTACGCGATGATGGTGCTGGGCTTCCAAGTGTGGTGGGTGACACTCTTCTACCTTATCGCACAAGCTCTGCTCTTCATGCATTTGAATCATGGTGTGGCGAGCATGTTCCAATCTCTCGGTCTGCGGACGTATGCCTGGTGGCCAGTGGTGACGAAGTTCGCGAAGGTGCTGAGCATCGCGATCTTGGTGGGTTATTCCATCATTCCGATCGCGATCTTCGCACGGGTGATCGGCAGTGATTACGCCGAGAAGGTAAGATTGAAGGCAGAGTCTGCGTCCGTTCAGCAAATCGAAACCGTCAATATCGCTGCTGTTTCCGGAAAGGAGGCTGTGAAGTAACATGGCTACAACGAATCACGAAATCCCCGTGCCGCAGGACCAGAAGTTGAAGTCCGGCGTTCCGTCCGGTCCGCTCGCTCAAAAGTGGGAGAGCTACAAGTTCAACAGCAAGCTGATCAATCCGGCGAACAAGCGGAAATACAAGATCATCATCGTGGGTGCCGGTCTGGCCGGTGCTTCGGCTTCCGCCACGCTGGCCGAGCTGGGCTACGACGTGCATAACTTCGTATTCCATGATTCCCCACGTCGCGCGCACTCCGTGGCGGCACAGGGCGGTATCAATGCTGCGAAGAATTATCAGAATGACGGTGACTCGGTGCGCCGTCTTTTCTACGACACCATCAAGGGTGGCGACTTCCGTTCGCGCGAAGCGAACGTGCATCGTTTGGCCGAGGTGTCCGTGAACATCATCGACCAATGCGCGGCGCAAGGCGTACCGTTCGCCCGTGAATACGGTGGGTTGCTGGATAACCGTTCTTTTGGTGGCGCTCAGGTTTCCCGTACGTTCTATGCGCGCGGCCAGACAGGGCAGCAGTTATTGCTCGGCGCTTATTCCGCGCTGAACCGCAACATCGCCAATGGTGGGGTGAAGTCTTACACGCACTCGGAGATGCTGGATCTCGTGGTCGTGGACGGCCACGCGAAGGGTATCATCGTGCGCAATCTGCAGACGGGTGAGATCACCCGGCACAGTGCGGATGCCGTGGTGCTGGCCACGGGTGGTTACGGCAACCTGTTCAACCTTTCCACGTATGCGCGTGGTTCCAACGTGACGGCGAGCTGGCGCGCTTACAAGCGCGGGGCCTGCTTTGCGAATCCTTGTTACACGCAGATCCATCCGACGTGTATCCCGGTTTCCGGTGATTATCAGTCCAAACTGACGCTGATGTCCGAATCCCTGCGCAATGACGGTCGCGTGTGGGTGCCGAAGCGGAAGGAAGATTGTAAGAAGAATCCGGCGGACATCGCGGAACAAGATCGCGATTACTATCTGGAACGCATGTATTCGGCGTTCGGTAATCTGGCTCCGCGCGATATCGCCAGCCGTGCGGCCAAGATGGTGTGTGATGAAGGCCGTGGTGTGGGGGAAACGGGCCTCGGAGTTTATCTTGATTTCTCAGACGCTATCAGCCGTTTGGGCGAGCCCAAGGTGCGCGAGCGTTACGGCAACCTCTTCGCGATGTATCATGAAATCACGAACGAGGACGCGTATAAGACGCCGATGCGTATCTATCCTGCCGTGCATTACACGATGGGCGGCCTGTGGGTGGATTACAACCTGATGAGCAACGTCTCCGGCCTGTTCGTGATGGGCGAAGCGAACTTCTCCGATCACGGTGCGAACCGCCTCGGTGCCTCGGCGCTGATGCAAGGTTTGGCAGATGGTTACTTTGTGATCCCGGCGACGATCGCCGGTTATCTGGCCTCGCAGAGTCCGGCCAAGCGACCGAAGACGGATCATGCCGCCTTCACGGAAGCGGAAGAGAACGTGCGCAAGATGACGAAGTTCTTCCTGGAATCGAAGGGCAAGCGCACACCGCAGAGCTTCCACAAGGAGCTTGGCAAGATCATGTGGGATTACTGCGGCATGGCGCGCACGAAGGCGGGCCTAGAAAAAGCACTGCAGTTGCTGCCGGCCCTGCGCGAGGAGTTTTGGCAGAACGTCAAAGTGCTGGGCGAAGGGAACGAATGGAACCAATCCCTCGAACAGGCCGGTCGCGTGGCCGACTTCATCGAACTGGGTGAACTGACGTGCCTCGATGCGCTTACGCGCGAAGAGAGCTGTGGCGGTCACTTCCGCGAAGAATATCAGTACACGGCGAATGACGAGGAAACGAAGAAAGGCCTCGTGAATCCGGGTGATGTGAAACGTCGCGATGATGAGTTCGCGTTTGTTTCCGGCTGGGAATTCACCGGTGTGGGCAAAAAACCGATCTTGAACAAAGAACCTCTGATCTATGAGGAGGTTCATATGAGCACCCGCTCCTATAAGTGATTTACGATTTTGGAATGACGATTTACGAGCCTGCTTTTACGCAGTGCGTCTATGGACAAGATTGAGCTTAAACAGCGCACGAAAAACTACGCTTTGAGGGTTATCAAAGCGGTAGAAGCTCTTCCTCATGAAAGAGTTGCCAATGTGCTGGGGAAGCAACTGTTGCGGTCAGGCACTTCAGTGGGTGCCAATTATCGCGCAGCTTGCCGGGCAAAGTCTTCTGCGGATTTCGTCAACAAGTTGAAGATCGTCGAAGAAGAGTGTGATGAATCGCTTTATTGGATGGAGTTGATGGTGGAAGCGGGTGTGATGCCCGAAAATAAACTTGGACAGTTGATGATAGAAGGGGACGAGTTGCTGGCTATCACGGTTGCCTCAATCAAGAGGAGCCGAAGTGCTGGTGGCTCGTAAATCGTAAATCCCAAATCGTAAATTCCATGAAAGTTACATTGAAAGTTTGGCGTCAGAAGAACGCGAGCACGCCCGGTGAGTTCAAGACTTACCAGACGCCGGTGCTGAACGCGAATATGTCGTTCCTCGAGATGCTCGACGTGGTGAACGAAGAGCTGGCGAACAAGGGCGAGGAGCCGATCGCGTTCGATCACGACTGCCGTGAGGGTATCTGCGGCACGTGCTCACTGGTGATCGATGGCAAGCCGCACGGCCCGCATCAGGGCATCGCGACGTGCCAGACATACATGCGCAGCTTCCAGGACGGCGACGAAATCTACGTGGAGCCGTTCCGCGCGAAGCCGTTTGAGATCATCAAAGATTTGGTTTGCGACCGTAAGCCGTTTGATCGCATCCAGCAGGCCGGTGGCTTCATCACGGTGCGCACGGGTGCGGCGCCGGATGCGAACTCCATTCCGGTGCCGAAAGATGATTCCGATATGGCGATGGATGCGGCGCAATGCATCGGTTGCGGTGCGTGCGTGGCCGCGTGCAAGAACGCGAGCGCGATGCTGTTCGTGGCGGCCAAGGTGTCGCATCTCGGTCTGCTGCCGCAAGGCCAGCCGGAACGTTTCAAGCGCGTGAAGGCGATGGTGGATCAGATGGACAAGGAAGGCTTCGGCAGTTGCTCGGTGACGGGTTCCTGCGAGGCCGTTTGCCCGAAGAGCATCACCTTGGATTTCATCGCGATGATGAATCGCGATTACGCGGTCGCTTTGTTGAAGGGTGATCCGAAACCGATCGCGGGCGGCGGAGCTTAAGCAGTTTTATCCTCAAGCGAGATACGGAAAGCGCCAGCATGCACGCTGGCGCTTTTTTGCTGTCGCAAAATGACGAATGACCAAATCTCAATGACGAAGGAATGAGGAAATGACGAATGAGAGTGGGCGCCGTTGTGAGATAAGGACCGGCTGAGTTGCGAATGTTGAAGCGGCTTGAAAGCCGCGCTCCTCTGGTTAGGCCATTCGGCGGTAGCTTAGGCCCAGGGTGATGAGCTTTTGGAGGACTTCTTCGTAGTGGATGCCGCAGTGCTCGGCGGCTTCGGTGAAGTCTTCGCCGAAGGAGATGTTCGGATTTGGATTGGCTTCCAGCAGATAGAATTCGCCTTCCGGAGTCATGCGAAAGTCGAGGCGGGCGCAGCCGCTGAGATAGAGCAGGCGGTAGATACGTTTGGAGAGGTGCTCCACTTTCTTGCGCAACTCAGGTGTGAGTTCAGCGGCGGCAGTCTTCACGCCGACTTTTTCCTGATAGCGATAATCCCACTTGAGCTTGCTGGTGGCGATGACGGGCGCGCCTTCCGGCAATCGCTCGATGAGCAGTTCCCAAGGGGTGAATGATTGCAGGCGTTCGTTGCCCATCATGGCGATGTAGAGTTCACGACCTTCGATGAATTCTTCCACGATCGCGGGGTTCTTCGTCTTCTCATGGATGAAGGTGACGCGTTCGGCGAGCTTGGCGTCGTCATGCACGATGGAGGCTTGGGAGATGCCGACGGAGCCTTCATCCACCAGCGACTTCACGAAGAGGGGGAACTTAAGTCGCTTGGGGCGATGTGGCTTGCGGTTCACGGGCACCACGATGAATTGCGGCACCGGGATGCGGTGATAGGCGAGAATCTTTTTCGAGAGCGCCTTATCATGAGCGAGCGTGAGGCCGCGCGGATTGCAGCCGGTGTAGGGGAGCTGGCGCAGTTCGAGATAGCTGACGACATGCTGATCGAAGAGGGCATCGCCGTGAAATTCTTCGAGCAGGTTGAAAGCGATGTGCGGTTGATGTGCTTCGATGGCCTGGCGGATGACGTTCAGATCGCTGTAGAGGCCGATGGGGAAAACTTCATGGCCCATGGTGCGCAACGCGTGGATCACATCATACTCCGTTTTCCACGGCTGGATTTCCTTATCACTCAGGCCCTCGATGGAATCAGGCGGCACCAGGTCCTCGTGGCAGAGGACCAGCACGCGTAACGGTTTTTTGACCGTGAAACTCATACGGCAAAACGATAGTGACCTGTGTGCAAAGCGTTCATGGACTGCGTGGTGAGCATGACGAGGGAGTTCATCCACGCACGGCGATGCGAGCCTGCTACACGCAGTTTTAACTCCTGACAGCGACGAATCAACTGCAAGACGACATGGCGGATGGTGTAGGCATGAACGCCTGTACCGTGTGAGACTAAGGGCACGAGTTCCTTCTGAATGCGGCGTAAGTAAGCGGAGGCGGCTTCATTGCCGTGATAGCGTTCGTGATTGGAGAAGACACGCAGCAGAATGCGATCGTAGCGAGAGCTGCCTTCCGTCTGATAATACTCGGTCTTATGGCGGTAATGTTCGCGCAAGGTGGTCTTGCATTCCTTGAGCGGTTCGACGGGCTTGCGTTTGCGATTTGCAGGCGCAGCTCCGGAGATGTCTTCCATCAGTTCATCCACGAACTCGAGTTTCTCCAGGGCGTCCCAACCGGCGTAACGCGTACGCCAGCGGGAATTGGGTGTGAGCCAGACGGCGAAGGTCTCGGCGAAATCTTCGGCGGGATGCGCCTGGGCATACCAGGCATCCAAGTGCAGCACGTAGCGGCGGCTATTGGGGCGTGGTTGGTAGCTGTTCGGATACGGTGTGGCGAAGGAGCCGAACATCTCCCGCCATTCTTTGCGGCGGTGCAGGCGATAGGCGGTGTCGAGCGCATGCCCGGCTTCATGGCGCAGGATGCGCATGCATTGGTGATCAGTGCCGCCTTCTACCTCGAGCATGAATTTCTTTTCCAGCGCAGCGAGGCGCGGATGGGCGAGGAAGAAGGGGATGGCGATGCCGGGAACGGCATCGGGCGAGAACCATTCTTCCGCAAGCCAGCAGGGCGGTTGGAAATCGATGCCGCGTTCAGCGAGCTCGGCGTAGAGGCGATCAATCAGGACCGCGAGGGGTGAGCCGGTGATGCGCAGGGGCAGATCACAGAGGCGCAGGTCGAGGAGTTGTTCCTCGTTCAGGCGGTTGAGATTGATGACGGGTTTCAATCGAAGGGTTTTGTGATTCGTCGTGCGCGCTTGTCCTGCCGGCAAGATGCCGGCAGCACGGGCATCGTGTTTCGTCGGGTTATTTGGTGTTCACGAGGGGTTGGGTCCAGGCTTGTTCGAATTCTCCGGCGCGATAGGGGTTGGCTTTTACTTTTGTGGAGGTGATGCGGGCGCGGACGTAGATCTCATCACCTTTCAGTTTGTAGGTGGCTTTGGTGCCTTTGACGGTGGAGAGGACCTGGCCGATGTCATCGCTGTAACGGCGGGTTACGCGGATGGCTTCGCCATTTGGTGCCAGAACGGGTTCGCTCTTGGCATTGAAGCCGCGTTTGGTGCCGATGAATTCGATGGTGTATTCGATGCCGGACTGCGGGGCAATCTCGAGGCTGAGTTCATCGCCTTTGCGTTGAACGTCTTTCAAGGTGACGCCGCTGGAGGCGTAGAAATCACCGGCTTCAAGAGCGGCGATGAGGGAGTTGATGCTGAGATCCTTGGAGCGGACCATGACCCAACCGCGACCGCTGTTGCTCTTGCCTACGGCCATGTCTTGATAATTGTGCGAGTCATCGGTACCGAGACCGTAGAGGACGCCGAGATTCAAGGAGGTGAGGCGATGGGCGAGGCAGATGTCCCAGACCTTTTCTACACCAGCATGGATGCTATCACCTTCATTGTAAACTGAGGGATGGCCGTTATAGACCTCGAAGAATTTCATGCCACGCACGGGCATCATCTCCTCGGCGGTCACGCCCCAGCGGAAGTTCGGATGATTAAGATGCGTGTACATCGGCTGGCCGGTCTCAGCGCGCTGGGCGGCGGCGGCATCGAAGTTGCGCTGGATGACTTCCAACACGCTATCACCGCCTTGAGGCTGGATGACTTTACGAGGGTTGGTGAAGTTGATGTGGATGGGGGCGGTCTTGTATTTATCGCTGATCTCCTCGCCAGGGATCATGATGAATTTGCCGGATTCATTGAGCTTCTTGCTGAATTCTTCGAATGTTTTGAGGCGGACTTCGGGCTGGTTTTTGTCATTGGTGCGCTGGTTCACCCAATCTTTGCCGTAAGCAGCGATGTATTTATCCAGCACCTTGCCGCCACCGCGATTGGTGGCCACGAGCCAGCGTTCGCCTTGGGCGAGGACGTTATGGTCCGTGAGCATGAGGAAGTTCCAGCCATTGGTCTTGTACCAGGAGCCGACCATCTCGGGATAGTCATCGCCATCACTCCAGAGGGTGTGGGTGTGGAGGTTGCCTTTCCACCAGCGGGCTTCCTGGGCGGAGGCAACGGATGTGCTCAACAGAGACGTGAGCGCAAAAGCGAGGGAGAGAATATGGCTCGATTTCATGGGCTGGAGGATTGATAGCAGGGGAATGACGAATGACCAAGCCTGAATGACGAAGGAATGAGCAATGACTAATGTCCAAGAGGGAAACATCGAACTCTGAACATCCAAATGGGAAAACGAATCAACCGAATGGGGTCAAACGAATGGCCGGTTGCAACGGCGGGCCATTGATGGTGGGACATCGGGCATGGAAGGTTGGCGGCGGAGGTGTCCGCCGGGGAAGGGACTGCCGGCTGGAATCCGGCAGCACATTATTGGAGGGCTTGACTTATTACTACCTTGGTAGTATTACTGTGGTCGTTAACCCGAGATTTTTACCATGAAGACGGCCAAGGTGCATCGGTTAGGGGAGCTTCAACTGCGGATCCTGAAAGTGCTTTGGGGGAAGCGCGAAGGGACGGTTGGAGAGGTTCACGAGGCGTTGAGTGCGGAGGATGATTTTGCCTATACGACCATCGCCACCATGTTGAGAAAGATGGAGGCGCGGGGGTTGGTGAAACATCGGACGGAGGGGAGGACGTTCATTTACGCGGCGATGGTCGCGGAGCATGAAGTTACGAAAGGCGCGCTCAATGACCTCGTGGACCGTTTTTTTGAAGGGAGCCTGGCGGAGGCGATGAACCATCTGCTGACCTCCCGTGAGGTGAGCAAGGAGGAACTGGCGCGGATGCAAAAGCTCATCGAGGAAAGGAAGAAGAAACTATGAGCGCGCCGTGGCATATGGTGGGGTGGCTGGCGGTGGAGGTGGCGCTGGTGGTTGTGCTCTCACTGCTGGTGACGTGGCGGATGCGGTCGGTCATCTGGCAGCGGACGTTGTGGCAGGCGGGGTTGATCGCGCTGACGGGGGTGTTGGTGGTGGAGTTCGCGGCGTTGACGCCGGTGTTCGCTCGTAAAGAAGTTCGAGTGGATGCGCCTGTAGTGGAGGTGAAACCGGAAGTGGTGGAGTCCGGAACGCCTTTTCATGCGCCCATAGAAATCACTGCGACGGAGTTGAGTGTTCCTGTGCCGACAGAGCCTTTGCCTGCGGTGAACTTGGTGGAGCCGGTGGCGACTGCTCCAAGGGTTGAAGATTTGGCGGTGAAGGTGGATACGATCGCGGAGGTTTCGGCGGCCAAGGTGGAGGAGCAGGTTGATTCGGCAAGGAAGTTTCCTTTGGTGCTGGCGTTGGTGCTTTTGGTTTGGGTGGTGGGGACGTTGGTGCTGGGGGCGCGTTTGTTAGTGGGGAGGTTTTTGTTGCTGCGGTTTTGTGCGCGGAGCCGGGTGGTGGCGGGTGAAGGGGATGGAGATTGGGGGCGGGAAAGCAAAACTGGCAGGCGGGCACCCCTCACCCCGTCCCTCTCCCCTCCGAGGGGCGAGGGAGATGAAGCGTTGCGGTGCTCTCCTCAGCTCCTGGCGATCGGGGGCAGCGCCCGCATGCGCCCGTCAATATTCGACAGGCAGTTGTTTGAGCGCGTGCAGGGGATCGCGCGGAAGCTGGGTTTGAAGCAGTCAGTGCAGGTGTTGGAGACGGGGCGCATCCAGACGCCGGTGGTGTTCGGCTTGGTCCGGTTGACGATCGCGTTGCCGTCGGGATTTGCGGAGAAGTTTGGGCGGAAGCAGCAGGAGGCGATCTTGGCGCATGAACTAGCGCATCTGGCGGCGCGTGATCCATTGTGGTATCTGCTGGCGGATGCGCTGGTATCAGTGCTGTGGTGGCATCCGCTGGTGTGGGTGGCACGGGCGCGCTTGCAGGTGGCGAGCGAGATGGCGGCGGATGAGGCGTGTGTACTGGCGAAGCACGGACCGGAGACGCTGGCGGAGTGCCTGGTGACGATCGCGCAGGAGATGACAGGGAAGGGATCGCTGGAGTCCATCGGCATTGAGGGGAGCGGTTTTCGTTCGCGGTTGGGACAACGAGTGGAGCGGTTGTTGGAGCTTTCTGCGGAGATGGTGTCACGTCCAGCGGCTTGGCGGACGCGGATGGTGAAGGTGGGGATGCCTGTTTTGTTGGTGGGGGTGTTGCTCGTTGGGTCGGGGTGGGTGAGGCGGGATCAGAGTGCGCCGTGGTCGGGGTTGATTAGTGGGGCGTGGAACATGATGTCGGGGATTCTGAAGACTGAGGAGGCGGATATCAGGCGGGAACCGAGACCAGTGTTAGTGGTTGCTCAGGCAGAGAAATCGACGGTTGAGAGCGATGGACGCGCGGAGAAGGCTTTGGAGCCGCTGGTCACCAAGGTGTTCAATCTGAAAATTGCATTGCCGACGGAAATCGTTACTGCGGTGGGGACTGCCATAACGGATTCGCGGGGGAAAATAGTGGCGGATGACCGGGCGAAGAAGTTGCTGGTCTCTGTGGTGAAGGGTGACATGGGAAATGTGGAGGATGTGATCGCCAAGTTGGATGTGAGCGGAGGAAAAATTGAAGGGGCAGTGCAAGCAACGAACACTGCCTTCAGCTATGATAAAGATGGAAAACTATCGAGGCATGAGGGAGATATTAAAAGATTGGATCGAATGCGTGAGGTGGAGCGTGAAAGATTGGATCGAATGGTTGAAGCCGAAGAAAGAGAGTCTCGTTTGGATGGCATCAGGTTTTCCAAGGTGTCGCTCAAAAATGTGACGCTGGAGGAGGCGGTAAAACGGTTGATCAGCAGTACTCCATTCAAGGGTTTAAAGGTGGAGATGGAGGGCAAGATGGCGACGACGATGGGGAATATTGAGCTTGGGTTAGTTATGTGCAGTGCTGAAATTGAGCATGGGGATTCTTTGCGGCAGGCGTTGGATGCGGTGTGCAAAGGGGCGGTGTATCCGTTGCAGTACCAGTATCAATCGCAGGGAAACAAGGTGGTATTTCAGGCCAAGACAGTGGCGAAGCCAGTTGAGGCGGAGGTGGCGGCATTGATCCAGAGCGGGAGAGTATGGTACGAGCAGCAACGGCTGGCAGAAGCGGAGATAAAGTTCAAGGAAGCTATCAAATTCGATCCCGCCAACACGGTCGCGTTTTATTACCTGAATCTGATACAAGAGGCGCGATATGGGGATCTGGCGAAGAAGCGGGATGAGGAGCAACGGGCACGCATTGTTCAGGTAGAAAAGAGTTGGGATATACCGGCCGGGACGAATCGATTGCCGATGCCGAATCCGTATGTGCGGACGAATGGATCACAAACGATGACAAAAGCGCGGCAACGTAAGCTGGCTCTGCTGGATCAGATGGTGATGAAGGAGGTTTTCTTTGACGGATGGCCTTTGGTGGAGGTGGTGAGGATTTTACAGGAGGAATCGGTGAAGCTGGATCCGGAGAAGATGGGTGTCAATTTTATCATCAATTCGAATCTGGATGACCAGCCAGCAAATCGAGGGCTGAATACGGAGGGCAAGTCTGAACTGAAGGCGCAGGCATCACCCAAGGCGGTGGATTTGGAGAAGATGATTATCAGGATCAATCCGGCGTTGAAGAATCTGCGGATGATCGATGCTTTGGATGCGATCACGAAGGTGGCGACGCCGATCGATGGGGTTGGTTTGACCTTCATGGTGGAGGATTATGCGGTGGTGTTCCGGCAGCGGGTGAATGAGCCGAAGCAGTTGTTCACGCGGATTTTCAAGGTGGACAAAGAAAAATTGATTAAAGGTTTAGAAGCGCAAACGGGGCAGAAACTTGTGCCGCTGACGACGAATCTGACGGTTGCGAGTCCGACCAATCTGCTTCAAAGCCCGACGGCTTCAAGTGGGATGGTGGTGACGACAAATAATTCGGTGGCTCGTACGCAACAGCTTCAAACCATGGCCCGCCAGTTCTTCGCGAAATGTGGTGTGAACGTGAGCTCTAATGAGTCGCCCGAAACACAGATTTTCTTCAATGATCGGACTGGTGCGCTAATGGTGCGGGCTTCTTTGCTGGATTTGGAGATCATCGCCAGCGCATTGGAGGTGCTGGCGGCTTTTCCTGATACGGTAGCTTCTGCGGCGGTATCAGCGACATCGTCAACGTCAGCTGTTTGGAGCTATAAATTTGATGGGGCGGATTATGTGATGGGAGTGGAAAAGTTGACCGGGAAAAAAGTGGAGGAGATGTCGGCGGTGGATTTGGCTGCGCAGGTGAATGGCGGGAGAGGCATGACGAACAAGCATCAGGTGCAATGGCATCAGATAGAGCTGCTCACGCGGGAGTTCTTGAAGTCTCAAGGGGCTGATTTATCGGCAGGTAATTTCGGGTTGATCGCACCCCAGAAGCCGGGGGATGAGGCGAAATGGGCGGTCGCTTGGGCAACGGCGGCGGAGTTGGACGTTTTTCGCAAGAGCAGCCAGAAGATCGTGGAAGCTGGAAAACTTGCCGAAATGGTCTTGCTTTTGGGCCGGGCGACTAACCAAGTGACGGCCAAGACTGTGCCACCCCAAACAGCGGCAGTAACGGAAACGATTGCGGTAAAGGAGGAGATATCCATTCTCGTGCAGGATGCGAAGCTGCTTTATGAACTGCGGCGGCTGGATGAGGCGGAGAAGAAGTTGCAGGAAGCCATCAAGCGTGATCCGAAGAATCCTGCTGCATATTACTATATGAACTTGGTGCAGGAGGCGCGGAATGGGGAATTGGCACGCAAGCGGGATATTGCGCAACGTTCTGACGTTGTGTTTCCAGGTGGGGTGCCGAAGGCTAGAGATGGATTGCCTACGCCGAATCCTTATGTGCGGACGAATTCTTCCCTAACCATTACAAAAGCCAGACAGCGGATCGAGGAGAAGCTGGATAAGATGGTGGTGAAGGAGGTGTTCTTTGACGGGTTGCCGCTTTCTGAGGTTGTAAGGTATCTACGCAATGAGTCGGTCAAATTGGATGCGGAGCAGTTGGGTATCAACTTCATGATGAACTCCCGTCTGGATGAGCAGTCGGGTTTACAAGGGAATGTGGGCAAGAATTTGACTGACCCGTTGGGTGCTCCTTTGGCACCAGCACCAGCTGCGTTGGACCTGAGCGTGGTGTTGGTGAAGATCAATCCACCACTGAAGAATCTGACGATGCGGGAGATGTTGAACGCGATCACGAATGTGACGGCGCACGTGGGCAAGCATGGGCTGGACTACAAGGTGGAGGATTATGCGGTGGTGTTCCGGGAACGGGTGATCGAGCCGCCGCAGTTGTTCACGCGGATTTTCAAGGTGGAGCCGAATACTTTTAATCATGGGTTGCAGCAGGTGTGGGCGAGCAGTGGGATGCCGGCGAATTCATCCACGAATCTACAGGATCTGTGGCGGGAGTTCATCCGGCACGCAGGGGTGAAGACGGATACAAATAGCACTCCGGCCAGTCAGGTTTTTTATAATGAAAAAACAGGAGTGTTGATGGTGCGAGCATCGTTGAGAGATCTGGAGGTGATCCAGTCTGCCATTGAAGTGCTGAATATGATCCCACCACAGGTGCAGATCGAGGTGCGCTATATCGAGGTGTCGGATGAGGTGGCAAAGAAGATGGGGTTGAACTGGTTCACGAGCGGGGCCTTGAGCAGTACCAATTCGTTGAAGGTCGCAAAGTTGTTGAATCCCACAATTCCGACCGGCCCTAATGTGAGATTAGAGGCTCCCGTGCTCCCTAACTTCGTTAGTGTGCTATCTCCCAAACAGACAAAAGATTTGATCCAAAAATTATTGTCGGGCGAAGGGGTCGATATCCTGACGGGACCCAAGGTGACGACGGTCAGCGGGAGGCAGGCGCAGATCTCCGTGCTGGATCAAATGAAGATAGAGGTCGGGGTGAAGGAAGAGCATAAAGTCGCGACGGGGCCAACGCTGGATATCGTTCCAAAGGTGATGCCGGATGGAAAGGCTCTGCAAATGACATGGGGGGTGAATCTGACGCAATTCGTAGGCTACGACAAACCCGCCAAAGGAGCGGACAAGGAGGTGCCGCTGCCGCGTTTCCGGGTGCGGCAGGTGACTAACACGAGCGTGCTCATGGACGGACAAACATTGCTGATTGGCTGTGGTACATCGGAAATGAAGAAGGGGCAGCAAAAGGGTTTGTTCCGTAGCGGACCTAAAACGGAGATCAAGCATGTGGTGGTGATGTTGACGCCGCGCATCATTGATCCAGCGGGGAATTTTGTGAACTCGGACAAAGAGTTGGGATATTAGGCCGGTTGCACGAGAGGCCGATGTTCGCCACAGAGGGAGAAGACACAAATTTCACTGATTGGCACGAATTGGGGGAAGGGAAATTTAGACAGGATGGACAGGATGGACGGGATGGACGGGATGGACGGGATGGACGGGATGGAAATGTGCGTTTCTTTTACCCAGTTAAAAATTGGGAGGATGGCGGCCCTCTAAAAACGCGAAAAAGGGAGAAAAGTTGGGGTGGAATTTGTTCTGTGGGAATGGGTTGGGAGAAATGTCGCTGTGGGATAATAGATTTCGGTGGTTTGAGTGGTTGTAAAGGTGGATAGTGGGATTGCTGACAACTCGTTGTTGGTAAAGGAAGGGCTGCAAGCCGGTTACGTGTTTCTAGTTTGAAGTTTCGAGTTGGGAACACGCGAAAGGCTGAAATCCCCGCTGAGTGATTCGATGGAATCGTTTTGGCAATCCTTATGGAGCCATCATCAGATGATGGAGTGGGAAAGTTTTCAGTGTTCAGTTTTCAGCCGGTTGCACTGGTGGCAAAACGAGAACACGAAGCAACCCAACATCATCTAGGATCTGTGGGTGTATCGGGCGTGTGGATTGGGGCTCGTAAGCTGGAGGGGGAAAGGGACGTCGGTGAAGAATAAAACCGGGGAATCCTGAGTAGCCACTGCGGAACCAGCCGGGTCATCAGACATACGCTGAATCTGAAGTTCCAATCGTAGGGACGGAGGAAACGATAGCTCGCAGGGGTCGGGTGGTTTCATTGCTCTTTGACATAGTTTCCTTTTAAGGAAATGCAGAGGCCGGTCGAAGTTCGACTTCCGGGTGGGAGGCGGGCGCTGGGTGATTTTTATATCGGTTGGCTCGCTCACTCCTCACCCCGGCCCTCTCCTCGTTGAGAGAGGAGAGGGAGAAGAGGGTTACGGGCTTCGGCGGTGGTGGGTGGTGTTTTCGTGAGTGCCCTGACGGAAAAGGTTAGGGCGGCGGAGCACCACCGCCCTACCGGGATTTGGGTTTTGCATTTCTTTGTGGGGTGGCTGGCGAGGGTTGGGTTTGGGAGGTTGAGGCCGGAGGCTAGAGTGCCGTAGCACAGGATGCCTTGAACGGGTTGCCGGGCTGAACAAACTGAGCAGTAGGTCATTTCGAGGAAATGTAGAATTAAGAGTTCAGAATGTAGAAAGGGAAAAACGTCCAACTTCCAACTTTGAACGTTGAACGTTCAAAGTTGGGAATGGGGCGTATAGGTCGATGGGACTAATGGGTGATGTGGTGGTTGACAAAGGTAGGGGTGAGGGTTACATCGGTATCACTTCGCTGCTGCTCCTTCGGAGCTTCCTACGTGGCGGAGCGGGGGCCGGAGGGCCCCCTCCTTTTTCCACCCATGCGAGAAATTGCAAAAGCGCTGCAAATGGCTGGTTCAGCAGCATGACGTTCTTTGGGGGCACCCCTCACCCCCAGCCCTCTCCCCTGCCGAAGTTCGGCTTCCCACAAGGGGCGAGGGAGGTGGAGCCTCTCGTTTCATATCTTAGTTTTTGGTGGTCGAGCATGTCCGGTAACTATCGCAACGCTTCTTTATACGCTTGTCATCCGGTTGTGGCGTGGCGGAAACTTCGCGCGCGGCAACAAAGTTGCTGGTTCGCGTTTATGCCAATTTTAATCCTGCTGCTGTTCTTTTGCTCGGGCGCCACGGCGCTGGTGTATGAGGTGGTGTGGTCGAAGTATTTGGCGCTGATCTTCGGGAGCACGATCTATGCGCAGACGGTGGTGCTGGCGGTGTTCATGGGCGGGTTGGCGCTGGGGAACAGGATATTCGGTCGCCGGGCGGATCTGCTGAAGCAGCCGTTGGGAGCGTATGGGTATGTGGAGATGGGGATAGGTGTGTATGCGTTTTTCTTCGATTTTCTGCATAAGCTGGCGGACAAGGTGTTTGTGGGTGTGGGTGCGGGGATGCTGGAGCAGGAATTCCTGCTGCTGGTGTGGAAGGGAGTGGTGGCGACGGGGCTGTTGATCATCCCGACGGTGCTGATGGGGGGTACGTTGCCGCTGGTGGCGGCGTGGTTGCAGAGGAATGAGACGGATGCGAGCCGTGTGTCGGCGAGGTTTTACTCGATCAACAGCCTGGGAGCGGTGACGGGGTCGCTGGTGGCAGGTTTCTTTCTGGTGCAGGCGTTGGGGATGGTGGCGACGCTGCAGGCGGCGGCACTGGTGAACCTGGTGGTGGGTGGAGCAGCGGTGGTTCTATCGCGTCGGGGGAAAGCGGAAGCGGTCGCGGAGACGAAGCAGACAGAAGCTGTCCCAAGCACACCGCTGGATGAGTCGACGGCGAAGCAGTTGAAACTGGCGATCGGGCTGGTGATGTTGACCGGGGGAGTGTCGATGGGTTTGGAGGTGTTGGCAGCGAGGTCATTGGTGCTGGTGTTTGGGGCGTCGTTGCAATCGTTTGCGCTGGTGCTGGTGGCGTTCATCTTGGGGATAGGATTTGGAGCGGGTATGATCGCGTCGCCGAAGCGGCAGTGGGTGAGGCGTGAGTTGACGACGATCATCTTGCTGTTGGGAGCGGCGCTGTGGATCGGGATGTTCATCTGGAACGCGGAGGCGATGGTGAACGTGTATCGGGAGTTGCGGACGGCGGTGGCGAGGACGGCGACAGGGTATCAGCTGCAACTGCTGTTGAATGTGATGATAGCGATCGTGGTGCTGGGAGTTCCGGCGGCGATGTTGGGAGCGGTGCTGCCGTTGTGGATCCGGTCGGTGAAGGGGGGGATGAGCGGGCTGGCGGAGCATGTGGGGAGGTTGCTGACATGGAACACGGTGGGGGCGGTGGTGGGGGTGTTGGTGACGGGTTTTGTGCTGATGCCGGTGTTTGGGGTGAGGGCGGCGTTCTGCCTGTTGGCGATCGCCCTAAGCGTGGGGGGGGCGGTGGTAGCATCGAAGCACCGGTTGCAGGGGGCGTTCATGGGTTCGTGCGCGGTGGGAGGGTTCCTGCTGTTCACGTTGGTGACGGGCGGTGAGTCCTGGCGGCATGTCATGAGCTCGGGCGTGTTCAGGTTGCGTGAGACTGAGGTGGACTACGAGTACCTGCCAAGAAGGAAGGAGGAGGTGAAAATCGTTTTTTACAAAGATGCTCCAGACGCAACCGTCTCCGTGGAAAGGGTAAAGCGCGAGGGTGAGGACCGGATATCCCTGCGCATCAATGGCAAAACGGACGCTTCCAGTCATGTGGATCTTTCCACGCAGTTGCTGCTCGGACATCTGGGCCTTTTCGCACGGCCGGAAGCAGAGAGCATGTTCATTTTTGGCCTGGGCAGCGGTATCTCGGCGGGAGCAGCACTGGCTCATCCTTTGAAGGAGATCGTGGTGGCGGAGAACTGCAAACCGGTCGTGGAATCCGCAGCATTTTTCGAGAAATGGAATCGTGGGGTGATGAAGGATCAAAGGGTGAAGGTGGTCTTTGAGGATGCGCGCACAGTGCTAAAGCTGGGGAAGAGGAGTTACGATGTGATCGTGTGTGAACCATCGAATCCATGGCTTGCCGGTGTGGGCAGTGTGTTCAGCCGGGAGTTCTACGAATTGGCGGCCAGTCAATTGAAGGAAAATGGCGTAGTGGTGCAGTGGTTCCACGTGTATGAGATGCATGATGGCGTGGTGGATCTGGTGACGAAGACGTTTTCTTCCGTATTCCCTTATATGGAGATATGGGATCCGGGACAGGGTGATTTCATCATGATCGGCTCCACCAAGCCGTGGACGATGTCTCTATCGCAAGTAAGCAAGGTGATGGAACGACCGCTGGTGCGGGAGGATTTCGCGAGGATCGGGCTTGCGAAGCCGGAGCATGTTTTCTTGCGCCAGATGGCTTCCGGTCGGACTGCGTTTGCCATCCCCGATGGGACGGCGATCCAGTCTGACGCGTTTCCAGTGCTGGAGTACGAGGCGCCAAGAGCTTTTTTCCTGGGACATCGGGCGGAGAAGTTTTTGCAGTTCGATGAACGGACCTGGCAAAGCTCGCTCGCAACTGCGGAAAAACAACGGATTTTAAGAGAGCTGACGGCGGCTGATCTTAAAGGGATATTCCAGGATGATTATTCGGTAAACCCGGTGCTTACGAGTTACTTGAAGCGGCGGATCGCAGGGGCGGATAACGCAGCTCTGGTGCCGGTATTTGCTGAACACAGTCCGATACCGTTCATACTACAAACGTATGAAGGCTACGGAGGTCTGCCGAATCTTCCAGCAGATGCGACGCAAGAGCACAAGATAATGCTAGCAGCTGAAGCTCAAATACTGACAAGTCCGGAAAAATGGCGGGAGAATGTGGAGATCATTGAGAAGACGATCAATGAATTGGGAGCCAAGCCGACCCGGGAAGGCTTGCGTTGGAAACCGGATCATTTCCTCTGTCTGGCAGTGAAGACTGCGCTGGCGAACCGCGATTTCCTCCGGGCGCAGCAGTTACTGGAACTGGAGAAGTATGTGGAGGAAACGCGGGAGATGCGCTATCTGAAACGCATCGTGGCAGTGGCGGCTCCGGGAAAATCTGCAACAGCAGTGCCACTGCTGCTTGTGAATCCGCAACAAGGGAAGTAGGGTGGAGGCATCGTGGACCAGATATTGTTTCAAGCGGGAAGATTTACGGTGACATGGTACGGGGCGCTGATGGCGCTGGGGTTTATCGCGGCCTTATGGACGGCGAGCAGACGGGCAGTGCTCGTGGGTGTGTCTCCGGAGAAGGTGGCAGATGTGGGACCGTGGCTGATCATCGGAACGATCATCGGTGCACGGCTGGTTTATGTGGTCTCGTATCCGCAGAGTTTCGAGGGAAAGCCTTTCTGGCATGTGTTCGCGGTATGGCAGGGCGGATTGGTGTTCTATGGAGGATTGTTCGGGGCTTCAGCGGCGTGTGTGCTGTTCTGCCGGTTGAACAAGATTCCGTTGTGGAAGTTCGCCGATGTGCTGGCGCCGAGTGTGGCGTTGGGGCATGCAATCGGACGACTGGGATGTTTGATGAACGGATGTTGCTATGGGAAGGCGTGCGACCTGCCGTGGGCGATCAAATTCCCAGTAGGTCATGAAACGCATCCGGTGGGTGAAGCGGCCATTCCCATCCATCCAACTCAGATTTATGAATCCTTATTGAACTTCGCTTTATATCTGGCGCTGGCGTGGTGGTTCCGGAAGCAACGGAAGTTCGATGGACAGGTGTTTGCCATTTATTTGCTGGGGTATGCGGTGGTGCGTTCCACGGTGGAGATGTTCCGTGGGGATTATCCACAGAGCTATTATGCGGCAGGCTGGATGACACCGGCGCACAAGGTAAGCATAGTGATTCTGCTCGCAGGCATCCTCCTGTATGCCTGGCAAAAGACGAACGGGATGACGGCCAGGGAAATCGTGGTGACAGCAGATAAAAAGTAGATATGGCGGACCGGACCGAGAGCATAGTAGTGGAGAAATCCCTGCCGAAGGAGCGGCTGGATGTATTCTTGCGCGAACAGTTCCCGATGGTTTCACGAGGATATTTGCAGAAACTCATCGAGGAAGGAGACATCAAAGTGGATGGCTCGAAAGTGAAAACGACGCATGCCCCAAAAGCAGGGGAGAAGATCGATATCCGCTGGCCTGAAGCGCGCACGATGGAGACGAAACCGGAGGATATCCCGCTGGAAGTGTTGTTCGAGGATGCAGATCTGATCGTGTTGAACAAACCGCCGGGGTTGGTGGTGCATCCATCGAATGGTCATGAGGAGCACACGCTGGTGAATGCACTGCTGCATCATTGCGCGGGACAGTTGAGCGGCATCGGCGGCGTGGCGAGGCCGGGTATCGTACACCGGTTGGATAAGGATACGAGCGGTTGCCTTGTGGTGGCGAAGAATGATGTGACGCACATCGGCCTGCAGGATCAGTTCAAGAACCGTTCGCTCGACAAGATTTACCACGCGCTGGTGTGCAGTGTGATCCCGCGGGATGGTGGCGAGATACGCGCGGCGATCGCAAGGCACCCGACACATCGCAAGCGCATGGCCGCTCTCGATGACGGCGATGGGCGGGAGTCATGGACTTCATATCGCGTGCTGGAACGCATGAAGGCAGCCACTCTAGTGGAGAATACGTTACATACGGGGAGGACGCACCAGATCCGCGTGCACATGCAGTATCTGGGACATCCGGTGATTGGGGACGAGCTGTATGGCAAGCGACAGAATGCCAAACTGAAGGAATTGACGGGCTACGCGGCTCCGCGCCAGATGTTGCACGCGAGCAAACTGGAGTTCACCCATCCGAAAACGAAGAAATTGGTGAAGTGTGAAGCGCCGTGGCCGGAGGATTTTCAGCAGGCGCTCGCGGTATTGCGGAAGATCCAGAAGTGACGTGTGACGTCCGGGCTGATCAACTCGCGGTGAGGGCCATGGCGCGCCGGCAGGTCAGACTGATATAAGCACACCGCAACAGGGAATCGCTTTGCGGATGATGCGCGAACTGGGTCAAGCTGATGCTCAAGCGCGTCAACCCCATGCGCGCCACGCGGCTGGCCGTTTGTCGGATTCTCTCCAGGTGCAAGTGGTTCAATGCCCCCAGGCCGGATTCAGCCATGGTGAGCAAACCGTCATCCACCTCCGCCAGCAAGCGGGCGATGGTGGGGCTGGCTGATTCGAGATTGTCGATTTCCTCATCCATCCCGAACAACTCGGTGGGTTCCTCCACTTCCTCACTTTTCTCCAGTGCGGTTGTTTTTGCCTGGTCAAGATAGAGGTGCAGAATTTTTCCGTTGGCGAGATGGAACGTATAGGGAAAAAGGGCGAGTCCCGTAAGCCCATGCTGAATGCGCCCGATCACCATTGCTCCTTGCAAGGAATCAGCCGCGATACTTTCCAGAAACTCGATGCCAGGCCGGTTGAGTTCATCGTAGGGGATTTCGAGAGCCATCATCTCTCCCTGCGAATCTTCCAAGGCCCAGGAAAACTGCTGGGCCACAGTTTCAAAATGACGTTCACGCCAGGTTGCTGGTTTGAGCGCGAAGATAAAATCCAACGGATTCGATTCCTTCAAACCGATGGCCGCCCGGTGTTTGAACTGTTGCTCCAGATGAGACCATTGTTTGACGGGTAACAGGCTCTGGTTTTCGAGTGCTGCCACGCCGGTCACCAAGACCCGGCTTTTGGTGGAACTGGACAGCCGGTTGGCAGGATTGCGCCGGGCATTCATCAGTCGGAAGGCGCTACGGGCCAGTTGTTGCGGTGATTCGGTTCCTTCCCACGGACCTGGCTGGGTAAATCTCGCCGCCGGTTTGAAATCACCGAGCTGATGCGCGGGCCGTGATTCGCTCCAGGAATTCCATTGCTTGGCAGAAGGATCCCAAAACAGGATGGTGAGACCTTCATAGCCGGAGGCTGTGCGCCATGGCCAGGCCGCTGCTCCCAAAAGGTCCACGTGGCCGATCTCGTCATAGCGGGTGCGGTGCAGCCCGACCAGATCGGCCCGCGGATTTTCTCCGCCATTTTCCAAGGCGGTGCAAAGCGCGTGCGCTTGGGCCAGGCGACCGAGCAGGCGGGTCAGATCGCTCCGTGCATCACGGGCCACTGTCAAAGCGGCCTCATCTCCGATGCCCCGCAACGAAAGCGCCAGACGGGGCAGATTCACGCCCAGCGCTGATACGGCCAGCGTCAGCCATCGTTGCCGGTTTGCATCCGTGATGCGCGAAAGGCCATTGACCAAGGTCTCAGCCAGCAAGCCGTGACACGAACCGAGCACCTCGGCGCGCGTGCGCGGAGCTCCACTGGAAGCAGACGGCGATTCCGCCTCGGTCGGCAACACCCATTCCTTGCCGTGGGCGCGTTGAAAAGCGATCACGGCGGCGACGATCAGGTCACGCCCATCGCCTTTTCCACCAGCGACGATCATGCCGTCGAGATTTCCGCCGCTGACGAGATGGACGCCCGCGTTCAAGGCCGGGAAATGCACGCGCAAGCCGCGTTCATGGCTGACCTGGGCGGGGAACAGAACGGCGAGCTTCTGTCCGGCACGGAACACGGCCTTGCCCGCCCAACGCTCCACCATCTCTGGTGTGAGCGCCATAAGATCGGTTTCGGGAGCAGGCTCTGATGTGGTCACGTCAGCAGCTGGTTCACTGGGAATCATCTCCGCTGTCGCGACGCCTCGCTGCAAGAAGAGCGTAGCGGTGACGATGTGCTGGCAGACACCGGAGGCCGGGCATGAACAGGTGGCGGTGGCGGGACCGGATTCTGGTATCCGCACCGTGAAATGCTCCACTTGGACTTCGAGCCGCCCGTCTTTTTCACCCGTCACGCTCAGCGATACCTGACGTTCGAGATCCTTTTGCGCCCGGCGCAGAAGGCCCTTGCTCGCCAACGCTTCCAGCGCGGTCGCGTCGAGCGCGGCGGCGAGGCGGCGGAGTTTGGATTCGAGGGTGCTCATCATCGCGAATTGATGACCTTGGCCAGCCACGCGGCGAAATGTTTGGGCGTGAGCGCGGCGATCTCCATGCCGGTTTCCGCCAGCCGCTCGGCCATGTGATGGTCATAGATCGGCGCGGCACCCTGGTCGAGTGAGGCGAGACCCATCAGCTTGACGCCGCTCTCGCGCAGGCGGCGGCAGGTGCCCAGCATCACGGCGGGGGCGGCGCCTTCGCAGAAATCGCTCACCAAGGCGAGCACGGTGCGATGCGGATTTTCTACCAGCGACTCACAGTATTGAAGCGCCTGGCCGATATTCGTTCCGCCGCCCAGTTGCACACTCATCAGGACTTCCACCGGGTCGTCCACATGATCGCTCAGGTCCACCACCTGCGTGTCGAAGACCACAAGCCGCACACGGACGAGCGGCAGACCGGCCAGGATGCCCGCCATCACCGCGCTGTGGATCACGGAGTCCGCCATGCTGCCGCTCTGGTCCACACAGAGGATCACCTGCCAGGGCAACTGACGGGTGTTGCGCGCGAAGAAGCGCGGGTCTTGTAGCACGATCTGGCCGCGTTTCGCGTCATAGTGCTTGAGGTTGCGCTTGATCGTGTCGCGCCAGTCGAAGTTTTGCGCCGCTTTCTGCGGGCTGTGCCGCCAGCGGTTCATGCGTCCGGCGAGGGCGCGGCGTACGTCGGGCTCGAGCTTGCGTTTGATCTCTTCGATCACCTGGCGGATGATCCGGCGCGCCGTTTCGAGTACCTCGCCCTGCAGGTGGCCGCGGAAGGTCAGGAGCGTCTTCAGCAAGTCCATGTTCGGCTCGAGCTTCTCCAGCGTCTGCGGATCGGTCAGGAGCTCCTTCATCCCGTAACGGTCGAGCGCATGTTTCTCGATCACCTCCACTACCTCGCGCGGGAACAGCTCGCGCACCTCGCCAAGCCATCCGGGGACCGTGAGCTGGGAAGGATCCAGCGAGCCGGCCTGCTGCCGGTCACGCACGCCGCGTCCTTTGTATTCGCGTGAATACAGGTAATCCAACGCCGCCTCCATGCGCGCATCACGGGCGGAGAGCGGCTCCGATAGCTGGTTCTGCGCGAACCGGCCGAGGACGAGACGCCACCGTGTATGTGTGTTGCTCATGAAGGCACCTCCGGGGTTTCCGCCAGCCATCCGCTGAGACCGTCGTCAGCGAGGGTCTTTTGCACCAGCGCATTGACGCGCACGGCCATAAGGAGGTCAGCCTCTGTTTCGTTTGAGGTGTGACGGGTATCGATTCGCTCACCACCGGTGACCTCCGCGACCACGCCCGCCACGCGGTCAGTCTCTGCCGGCGTCAGCTCGGCGAAGGCCATCCGCAGATGCGGGATGCGCTGGACGAACTCCTCCTCGCTCCAGGCCGACAAAAGTTTTTCCACTGCCACGATCAATTCACGCTGGCGCCATGCGAGCTCGCGGCAGGCGCGCAACAGGCCGGTGAGGAAGGCCGTCTGTTCGCCTGGCTGGCTTGAGGCCGCGTTAAGCGAGCCGGCGAGGAGCCGCATCAATCCATCCTCCGGCAGATGCCCTTCACCATGCAACACACCCGCCATCCCGCCACTGAGGAGGGGCGGGCACGTAGGCTGGAGAAACGTTTTTCGCAATGGTGCGTAGCAGAGCCCGGCATCCAGTCCCAGATGCTCTGCCACCCTGGAATGCAAAAGATCGCGCAAGGCCAGCACCTGGCTCAACGTCTCTTCGGCTGCCTCGGCCGGAGTGACTGCCAGATTGTGCAGCAGATAACACGCGCGCTGATAGGCGGTCTGGATCAGTGAGGGCACTTCCGTCAGCCGATGCGCCTCCAGCGGTTCGCGGGATTCCCAGAGCAGTATGAGCTGGTTTAAGGCACCCACGAGCGAACCCAGCGCCGGGTCGCCATCGATCTGCGTTCGCACCAGGCCGAGCAAGCGTTCGGTGTGCCGGTGCAGGCCCATGCGACACGCGTGGATCAGCATCTTCACCGCCTCGGCTGCGCAACGGCCCTGACCATTCTTCTCCAGTTCAGCGATCGCGAGGGCGAGCCGGTTCGTGGCGGCTTCCTCGACGGTGGCTCCGAAGATGCCCGCCTCGATCAGATGGCTCTCCGTTTGCGGCGACCACTGATAGTTCCAGTGTTCGAAGAGCCGTTCGAGCCCGCTGCCATTCACGAAATCAGGCCCCGCTGTGAGCGTGCCAAAGGGCACGTTGAGAAATGCGAGACTGTGCAGGAAACGGCTCGTCTGACGATGGGACACTTTCCGGTACAGGTCCAAAGATGTCTTGCGCCGCACGGTCTCGCGGATGTTCAGCCGCAGCTTGAGCGCGGTGGCATGAAAATCCCCGACGATGGGCGGAGAGCCCGCTTCAGCCGGGACTTCACCGATCCTCGTTCCGCCCAGCGCATGCCGCGCGAGGCCGAGCACTACTGCGCCCTCGGCATCCATCGCCCCTTTCACGAAGCAGCTCCGGATGCCGTCCAGCAGGTCTTCGCGCGTGGGACCGGGATGCGCCCGCAATGCCGCGAGCCGCGATGATTGCTCCAAGGCTGCGATCTCGTCCGCCGGTGACAGCGCGATCGCCAGTTTCTTCTGCCGCGTCAACTGGCCCAGCTCCACCAGAAATCTCGCAGCCACATCGGTGTAGGCGCCCTTGGATTTGGCGCGGGTCGCCGCCTGCCATATCTGGTCGTAATAGTAAGGCGCAGGCATGCCAGCGGCATAGCCGTTCAACGCGTCGAGCTGCTCGAAGCTGTAACGGATCAGGCAGACGACGCTTTCGGGAAACTTGGGCGGGGGCGTTTTCTGCGTGCGCGTGGTTTCGACCAGTGCGGGCAGGGCGACGGTGTGAAAGCCGCCGGTCACCACGAGCACACGGTGTCCCTGTTCCAGTTCCTCCTGGATGGCCGCGGCCATGGCCGCTTCCCGTGCGGTCGTGCCATCGGCCTCGAGTTCGGGCGGCGACGCATCCGCGCGCGCGTAGTAGCACCATGCGGCGACGTCATGGATGAATTTGTCCAGGTCCAGCTCGCCTTCCATGCGTGTTTCGAAGAGGTGATCCCAGAGATCGTTGTGATCGCGACACCCCGCGCGGCGGGCGAGAGCTTGCAGGTAACGGCTTCGCTTGAAGTGCCGTTCCTCCTGAAGCGACTCCACGCGCGGCGCCCCTTGCTTTTCCGCAGTAGATTTCTCTGCCCGCACCTGGCCCGGATAATCGAGATCGATGAAACGCAAGGACGCGCCAGTCTGTGCCCCGGTGCGCAACGCCACCAGTTCCGGCGAGTAATCGCAGAAAGGATAGTAGGCGGCATGACGCGGCGGGCCGGTCAGTCGTGCCAGGGGCGAGGTGCCGGGCGTCTCCTCCGGTTCTTCCACAAAGCTGGTGTACACCGCAAAAGGCGCCTTCGTCTTGGGATGCAAGATGAGCGGGATCAACGGGGTGAAACTGGCTGGGCCTTCGACGAGTATCGCATCCGGCCGTCGCTCACGGATGAGCCGCTCCAGGTGATGCGCGCACGCGGGACTATGATGACGGATCGGGAAATACGTCACCCGTTCCGTGATCAAGCCCGGCAGCAGTGCCGCGACCGGCTCGGCGGTCAGCCCCGCAACCATTTCTTTGCCTCGTAGAACTCCTGCCACGTCTTGCTTCCTTTGCTCCGCGCCTTCACCACCACGTCGAAGTAGTGTTTCAGTTTTTTCAGGTCGTCGGGATTGTCCTTGAGCACGGTGCCGAGCAACTGGCGGGCGACGTGGCTGCTCTCCAGCCGCGCGTTGCCGAAGTACGCCGCATCCAGCGCTGCCGAATGGCTCACGGCCACGGCCTCGGCGGTGGACATCACGGTCGAGGGTTTCTCCAGGGCGGTGCCTTCCTCCGTGCGGCCGTGCCGCAGATCATTGAAGGTGGTGACCAGCAGCTCCAGTACTTCAGCCGGACATTCGACTTCGATGGCCGATTCCGCGAGCAACGCCGCCGTCTGCTCCTTCACCAGCCGCAGTTCCATGGCCTTGTCCGCCAGCGGCGCGACGGTCTCGAAATTGAAGCGCCGTTTCAACGCGCTCGACATCTCATGCACGCCGCGGTCCCGCAGGTTCGCAGTGGCGATGATGTTGAAACCCTTCTCGGCAAAGCGGACGGCGTTTTCGCCCGGCAATTCCGGCACCTGGATGCATTTGTCCGAGAGCAGGCTCACCAGCGTGTCCTGGATCTCCGGCTGGCAGCGGGTGATCTCCTCGAACCGCACCAGCGCGCCATCGCGCATGCCGCTGTAGAGCGGAGAGGGGACGAGCGCCCGGGGCGTGGGGCCTTCGGCGAGCAGCAGTGCGTAATTCCACGAATATTTGATCTGGTCATCCGTGGTGCCCGCCGTGCCTTGGATGGTAAGCAGCGAATTCCCGGAGATGGCGGCGGAGAGCAGTTCGGACAGCATCGATTTCGCGGTGCCTGGCTCGCCCACGAGCAGCAGGCCCCGGTTGCCGAGCAATGTCACAATGCACCGCTCCACCAGTGCGTCGTCGCCGAAGAATTTCTGCGTGATGACCGTTTTCTTCTTCCCCCCTTGCCAGGTGTGCGTCACCGGCGCGGTGCCGCCCACGATGAAATCACGGACGGCGCGCGGGGACAGTTTCCAGTTTGCCGGACGCTTGGCCGTATCGCTGGTGGCGAGCGCGGCCAGTTCCTCCGCGTAAACGATCTCTGCGGGCGGCCGCACCATGCGCGGTCCGGGTTGTTTCGGTTCAGGTTTGCTCATGGGTTCGGTGCAAAAATTAAAGTCTTACTTTTTGTTCCCATTCCGGATCGAAGCCGCTTCCCTCGGCGGCGATGTGGCGGAGATCGTTCCAGCATTCGCCCAGTAACACGGGCGGTACGGAGCCAAAACTGACCTTGGAGCCCGTCGTGCCGGTCTCGCCGTCGGACGAGAACTGCTCAAAGTAATAACTCTTCAGGGCTACGGTGTTGTTCTCCTCGGGCAGGCTGTTGCCGCTGAATTCCAGCACGGCTTCCAGTCCGAGCGTGGGGAAACGTTTGCGGTAGTCGTAAAACCAGCCGCCATCCTGCGTCTGGCCGCGGTTGTAACCGAGCTTGCCAGCGCGACCACGCAACTTGAAGGCTTCAAGCAGGTGGCCTTGGAAATCAGCCAGCTCATCATCCTGCTCCTGTTTCAAGCTGAATGCGGGGCGGCCGAACTGTTCAAACAACGGTTCCACGTCGTAGTCCTTGAGATGCTCACGCCAGCCGGTGGATTGGGCGGGGGTCACGTGGCATTCGTGCGCCAGCCGGATGGTGTCCTCCGGTTGCAATGTGACTGGCGCATCTTCCAGGTCCGTCAGGGAGCCGTCTGGCAGCGGACGGAACAGCACGGTCTTGTTGTCATTCCGCGTCGCGGACCACACGGCGAGCTGGCAGAGATGCCGCGCGATCGGGTGACGGTTCAGGTAGGTTTGCCAGTCATCCACGGGCCACGCCCGTTGCGTGCACATCGCCTCGTAGAGCCGTTCGCGCTGCATGGAGAGGACTGTCTTGAGTTCCTTTTTCGCGGCGGAGAAAACCTTTTTTGCTTCAGCGGACTTGGCTTCATCATCATCCTGGCGAGGATCGGGCAATGCCTTCAAAACTTTGCCCTCGCCATCGTGGAGGACAAACTCCAGGTCGTCATTCAAGGTCGCCTTGAACTGGCGGGGACCGAAATCGAGCGTGAGCACGCCATCTTCTTCCAGACCGGCGCTGGGGATGGTGCGATCCGCCAGTTCGGCCAGCGTCCAGTTCTTGCGCTCGGCCAACAGTTGCACCTGCAACGCCGCCTCTTCCTGGATGCTCTTGGTGCGGAAGCGGCTGCCGACCGCGAGCAGCAATTGCGTGGCGGTCTTGTGTTCCACCCAGGCGAGCATCTGGAGCAGGGCACGGCATTGCGCGGCCCGGTTGCCATACCATTGCTTCAGGTATCGGTTGACTACGGGGACCGCAGCGCCTCCAACACACGCGCCCGCCACCCCAAGGATTCCCTTGCTCGCCACCGCCGATCCCTTGGGTCGCGAGAGAAATGAGGGCAGAAACTCGGCGAAGAATTCATCCTCGGTTTTCTTGGCCTGGCTCCAGCCTGGCATCTGGCACCAATGCGCCCACGATTTTGCCTGTTCACGGGCCTCTTCTTCGGCCTTTTCCCGCGAAATGGGCGCGACGTCCTCCGCGAGCCAGGCTTCCAAGACGAACTGGCCCAGCCGCTCACGTTCCATGGGGTTGAACTTGGAACAATACGTGCGCAATAACGCGGTGGGTTCGGGGCTCTTGAGTTTCAATCCCTGCACCAGCCACCACTGCAAAACCTCGGGCTCGACCGTCTGGCCGTTGTCGGCCCAGTGCACGGCCGGAAGCTGGGCAAATGGAAACCACTGCAACGCTTCTGGAATCCCTTTCTTCAAACCAGCCAGGGCCTCCTTTAAGAGTCCATCGCGGTCGAGGAATTGTTCTACGGCCACTCCGAGCTGTTCCAGCGCACCCATCATCGCACCCTTCGCGGGTTCGTTCTTCTCCTTCTTCAACGCCGCCGTCAACGGGGGCACGGCTTGCGGGTCTTGGCAGCGTCCCAGCCAGTCGGCCGCTGCCTGGCGCGACTCGGCTGTGCCCGATTTCAAGGCTTCGATCAAACGGGCCGTTTTATCCGGCAGATTTTCCAGGCAACTTTGGGAGGCTGCACGTTCACTTTTGGGACCCAGTGCAAGATCCCATAACAACGGCACCAGTTCTGCGGGTGGGACCGGGAAAGCGGCCGCTGCTTGAAAGGCGCGTTGCCGGTTGCGCTTTTGATACCAACGATCGATGGAATCTCCGGAGGACGGCTGCAAGGCCCCCACCAGCAAGTCGAGGTGGTTCGCCCAATATGGCCAGATCAGCCGCTCAGACATCCCGAATGGCCGGGACGTGTCACGAAAAGTTGCCAGCATTCCTTTCCCCACCAGGTCGGAGGGCCTCCCAGCCTCGGCCAGACCCTCGCCCAATTCTTTCAATCCTACATCGGGTCGCGTGCGCCGGAAAAGCGGGATGAGCGTCTGGGCCAGTGAGCCTTCAAACCATAATTGAGAACTGCTGCTATACAGCGCTCCGGTCAGGACAAAAAAACGCATCAGGTGCACAGGCCGCAACTCGGCGCGCTCCCAGAAAAGGCACAGGGGGGCTTTGCACCGGGAATCAAGCCCCAGGTAGAAGTAGCAGGGAAAGACCGGCAACGCCTGGATTTCACCGCGCAACATCTGAAATCCCCGGACGATATCTTCCGCCGTCGCTTGCTTGAGCGGCTTCCCTTCAAAGTGTCGGGGAATGGCAGCGATGATGGGGGCGAGTCGGTGGAAAAGCTCGGCCCAAGCCTTTTCGGTCTCCGGTCCCAGCGGGGTTTCGCAAAGTTCGCATGATGTTTCCATAATGCATTTAGTTGGTGGAATCGTCCGCCTCGACGGCTGAGGTTGATTTTCCGGCGATCTTTGCGAGATCTCCCATCGCTTCCGAGAAGGCGATCACGGGCACGTCCTGATAGGCTAGCAGGCGGGCGTCGTCTGCATCGCTGGGCTCGTCATAAACATAGCTGCCGATTTGCACGCTGCCGTGCTTCACGAAGAAGACCTTGCCGAGAGTGATCTCTGAGTACATATCGATGCCCACGTACATCCCTTCCGTTTCCACGAACACATCCACGCCCGTCGCCGGAAAACTTTTCAGATAGTAATTGATGCAACCCGCATCGCAGACGGAGCCGCGCGCCCAGCCAAGGCGTTCGGCGCGGCCCTTGAACGTGATGCCGTTCAGTTTGGTGTTGAGCACTTCATCGCCGAATTTGGTTTTCTCTGTGCCGGTCGCGACCTTGATGACAGGCCGTTCCATCTGCGCAAAGGGCGGGACCACCTCATAGTCCGCCAGGTGCGTGATCCATTGCTGGCGCAGTGCGGCGTCGAGTTCGAGCGGATGCACCACACCCACCTGGCCGCCGTTGGGCAGCTTCACCGCTTCATCCTGGGCGTCTGTCGCCGAATGATCCTCCAGGATGCGGAACGTGCCGGTGAGTTTGCCGGTGTCATCATACGTCGCCCACACGAGCCTTTGTGCGAAGGGCAGTAGCAGGGGATGCTGGAGGTAAAGCTCCTGCCAGCGTTTCATCGGCCAGCGGAATTGGCGCACCATCAGGGTCTCCATCCGCAGCAACTGCGATTTCACCGCTTCCTTCAGGCTGGCCGTCATCTCCTTGAACTCCGCCTTCAATTCCGCCGGGATGCTGTCCGGCAGCTTGGCGACCTTCTTGTTCGTCGCCACATCGCGAAAGGCGAGTTTGAAATCCTCGGTGATGCGCACCTCCACGGTCGCCTTCCCGGTCGCGATGAGTCGGGGCTGTCCCGGTGGGAACCCCAGCCAGGGCACGACCAGATCGCCCAATTCCTCAACGGTCAGGCCTCGGGCCTGGGCCGCCTCGGCGAACGCTTCGCTGGCCGCCTTGCCGATATTCTTGTTCTTGGCGCGATACCGGATGGCCATGGCGTCCACGGCAAGCAGTGCGGAATCCGAACCCATCAAGGCGAGGGATTGCACGGCATACTCGGCGAGCTTGCCCCGCATGTTGTCCGCCCATTCCTTGGTCTGGCGGGTGAGGACGGGCACGAGGCGGTCATCGCCGACGATCGCTGCGAAGGCCATCGTCCAGCGGTCATCCGCATCTCCTTTTGAGGCGAAGAAGGCTTGTACCACCGCGAGGGCTAGGTCCCCCGAGGTCTTGCGATCGATCTGCTGGTAGAGCGGCTTGGCCTCGATGTCTGCGCGCATCTCCTTCACGCGTGATTGCCGGTACAGCAGATACAGCAGCGAATCCACCGGCAGGGTCGAGCCGTCGCGCAGACGCGGCATGGGCAGCTTCTTTGGGTCCAGCCATGGCACCGGAGAATCCTTGACCTTCTGGAGGGTTTTTTGGATCCGTTCCGCAAACTCCTTCGGGCTCAGGGCCACTGTCCCGCCTTGTAATTTTTCCAGCGCGAGCAGGATCGCGTCCCGGACGTTGTCATCCTCTTCAGTATCTAACCGCGTCTTCAACGCCGCTGCCGCCGCGGGTGTTCCGATCGCCTTTAACCATGCCACGGCTGCGATCCGCGCATCTGCCCGGCGAATCGCCCACAATTCCTTGGTCTTCGGCAGGCGGGATTCACCCAGTTTCGCCAGCGTCACGGCCGCCGCTTCGCGCACCGGCTTTGATTTGTGGGCCAGCAAGGGCCAGAGATCGTTTTCCATCGCTTCGAGCGCGATGTCTCCGCTCAAGCGAACCGCCCGGGACAAGACCGAGCCGTCCTCCTCGGCAAACAGAATCCGTAAGTTCTTGGCGATTGCTTCGGTGTCTTCGGAGGACTTGATTCCTGCCCAGAATTTCAGTGCCTTCAATTGCACTTCTGGTTGTGAGGTGGCGAAACACGAATCCAGCAGAGGGATGGCATCGCGTCCTAAGGTTTGGACGGCGATCTCCAGGTTCTCGATCTTGTAGTCGCTTTGGAAACGGATATGCCATGCACCGCTGAGTTCCAGGGCGAAGTATCTCTGGAGTAATGGGAACTGGGCGCGGGCGCGATGTCGGGCGAGCCATGCGCCCGATTGGCGGGATTGTTCTCCTAGATTGACCTGTCTGCGTGAATCAACGGCCACCAATTGGGTGACAGCCAGCTTTTCCATCGCGGCCACGAACCGTTCCGGAGCGGCAGTGTGCAACCGTTTGCCGATCTCAAAACGGGAATCCCAAAGAGTCAGTCTCTCAAAGGCAGTGGCGGAGACTTCAAGAAACATCGATGGCGCGAGCTCCATCGGCCAGATCCAAACATTGAAATGCAACTCTGGGAAAACATCGGCTGTCTTCAATCGTTCGAGCTGTTGCAACCACCGGTTCGGTGCGTGGGTTGAAAAGAGCAGTGCGATCACCGACGAATCAATACCGTTGGTGCAGTGATCCCTGAGTAGATGTTCCAGAACGCCGTCGTCCACCTGGAGCAGATGACGTCCGGCAGCGGTGGTGGAGCGGTCTGTCAGGTCTAGCAGACGGACATGCCGGATAAGTTCGGAGGCGAGCCGTTTAGAGGGACAGCCCAATTCAACCGCCACAGCTTGAGCCCGGTGGAATACCTCGGCATCGGCAGGGTTGTGGGTGGTGACGTGGCCGATCCAACTGCCGATCGCGCCCGGGTGATCAAGCTTCAGGCAGGCAGTGAGAAAACGTTTGCCCGATTCATCGAGCGTCGCCGGATGGCCAAGCGCAAGCAGAAGTTCTCCGGGAAGCCACGCTGTGGTCTCAAGTTTCGGGATTTTCTTCAGGTGGGATTCATCGCCTGAAAGAATGAATTGTTTCCATGCCGGGTTCGCCCACTCCTTGTGCCACGCCTTGGTTGCCAGTTCATCCAATGCCTTGATGATCGCTGCCATAAGATAAAGACCTTCCTGCCTTTTGTGTGATGCGATTTCTGTTTTGAAATACCAGCAATCAGTTTACGGCGCGACAACTAAGTGATGAAGGATTGGTTAATTTTTAAGCATAGGAGAAAAGCCAGGTTTGCGGTTCCAGCTCCAGATGAGTTTTTTTAGAGGATTGCGGGAAGGCGGTGACGGTGCTTGGGGGAAGAAAGTTACGAATCCTTGGGCTTGCCTCGCATCATATAGCAGAAGAAATCCCAGAGACCAGCAAAGCGATACTTCCCATCCACATACTTCTCGATGACGTAGAAGGCGAAGTAGTAGAAGCGGCAGAAGCACCAGATAGTGAGCACAAGGAAGAGCGCGGTTTTCCACGTGGGATGTTCCAGCCAGAGCAGCACGGCGGAGAAGATGCCGACGAGGAGAAACAGAATGCCTTTGAACTTGATCCAGAAGGGGCTCGTCAGGTCTTTCATGACTGAAGACAACATGCCGTATTTCTCCAAAGGAACCAACAATTTGTAAGGGGCACTTGCCGAAAAGATGTTAAATTACCGGCATGAGTATGGAGCAAATGGCGGGTTTGGCACTGGCGCTGGTCATCATGGCCATCGGCATGCTGGGCAGTATTCTACCAGGATTGCCGAGCACACCCATCGTGTTCTTGGCGGCGGTCGGTCATCGGCTTTATTTCAAGGACACCGGTCCGGGCGGCATCGTGCTCACGCTCATGCTGGGTGTGATGCTGCTCTCCATGGTCATGGATTATCTGGCCACGATGTATGGTGCTAAGAAATTGGGAGCGACCAAACGTGGTGTCATCGGCGCGATGATTGGTGCGCTGGTCGGAATCTTCTTTAATCTGCCAGGATTGATTCTCGGCCCCTTCATCGGTGCGTTCGCGTTTGAGATGAGCGGTGGGCGCGAGACTCGTGAAGCGGCGAAAGCGGGTGCGGGCGCGACGCTCGGCTTGTTCGCAGGTGCGATAGGGAAACTGGCGTGCTGCATTGCGATGATCGGTATGTTCGTCGTTAATGTGCTGTATCGCAGTTTGAGTGCTTCGTAAGCTGTTTCTCTTTAAAACAAAACGCGCTCCGATCTGGAGCGCGTTTTCATTTCTAAAAAAAGATAAGGAAACCTTAGAACTTCACCAGCTTCTCCAGTTCCTTCACGCGATCGGCGATCTGTTTCTTCGTCACCGTCGTGGTCTTCTTCACGCCGAAACCTTCGCAGCAGAAGGACGCCACCACGCTACCGTGGATGATCGCCTTGCGGAGGTTCGTGTCCACCGAGCCCTTGCTCGTGGCGAGATAGCCGATCATACCACCGACGAAGGAATCACCGGCACCCGTCGGGTCGACGACCTTGTTCAGCGGATATGCCGGAGCCACGAACATGCCTTTCGGACCGGAGAGAATCGCGCCGTGCTCGCCCTTTTTCACGATGACGTATTTCGGGCCGAGCTTATGGATTTTCGGGATGGCCGCCACGATGTTATCCGTCTTCGTAAGCTGGCTCGCTTCGCTGTCATTCATCACGATGGCATCCACGCGCTTGAGCAGTTTCAGCACTTCCGGCAAGGCGATGTTCAGCCACAGGTCCATCGTATCCGCGATGACGAACTTCGGCTTCTTCATCTGGTCCAGTACGTGATGCTGGAGGCCGGGGGAGATGTTGGCGAGCAGCACGTAAGGCGTGTTCGCATAGTTCTCTGGCAGCTTCGGGCTGAACGTCTCGATCACGCCAAGCACGGTGTTGAGCGTGCGGCGCTTGTTCATGTTCACTTCGTATTCGCCCGCCCAGTGAAACGTCTCGCCTTTGACCTGCTGCAGACCTTCCAGGCAGATGTTGTGCTTTTTGTAGAGATCGACGTAACGCTTCGGAAAGTCATTGCCCACGATACCCACGAGGCGGACGGGGGAAAAGAAGCTGGCCGCGACGGCCGCATGGCTCGCGGAGCCGCCCAGCAGACGGGGGTTTTCCGCTGTCGGAGTTTTGATGGAATCCAGTGCCGTAGTGCCAACAATCAGAACGCTCATTTTAGTAATAGATTAACGTGTCGGGGACGGTAGGCGCATCTTGAAGTCCTGACAAGCCTTGGCAACGTCCGCAGCATTGAGGATGGCGGAGACGACACAGATGCGAACGGCCCCCGCAGCGAGGACATCATCGAGATTTTGCAGATTGATACCACCGATCGCAAACCACGGCACCTTCACATTCTGCGAAGCCCACCGTACATATTCCAAGGTCACTGGCTTGGCGGTCGGCTTCGTACCCGTGGGATAGATAGGGCCGATGGCGACGTAATCCGCCCCCGCATCGACCGCCCGTTGTGCTTGCGCCGGAGCATGCGTGCTGAGGCCGATCTCCAATTTGCCATTGGCCGGTTTCAATTCACGAACATGTTGATGACCGTTATCGAAGAAATCTTCCTGACCGACATGTGCGATGGGCGCGCCGAGTTCCGCGGCCATTTGGTAGTGATCATTGATGACCAATCGCACACCATTGCGTTCGGTCACCGGAAGTATCGCTTCGGCCATCCGACGAATTTCATCTAAGCTCTCATTTTTCGCACGCAGCTGGATGAGGTCAGAGCCGCCATCGCAAAGCTGTTGAGCCAGCGTGGCAGGATTGCGGCCATGCAGATAACCGGTATCGACGAATGTGTAGAGGCGGCAATCCGCCAGCGATTTCATGGGAGAAGTTGAATTCAGCGGAGCAGGGAAGGCAAGCAGTTGGTGGTGGAAGCCGAGGCGGCAATCCGCCTCAGGTGGAAAGCGGCGTCAAGCCGCAGCACTCCAAGGATTACTTCCCGCTCATGGAATCGCTTTCCCGTCCGACTTGCTGGTCCAAACTCTTGCGCACGATGGAGGCGAGGCTTGAAGTGCTGAAAGGTTTGGGCAGGAAATTCACACCTTCTTTCAGCGGGATGTCCGCTTGCACCAGATCCACGCTGTAACCGCTGGTGAAAAGCACATGCAAATTGGGTTTGCGCTGGAGCAATCGGGCCGCGAGATCCTTGCCGCTCATGCCGCCGGGCATCACGAGGTCTGTCAGCAAGAGGTCGATCGGGTTTTCCGTTTCCGCCCAGATGGCAAGCGCATCGGGACCAGATGCCGCTTCGAGTACTTTATAACCAAAATTTTGCAGACCGGTTTTGGCCAAGCCGCGCAAGGCCGGATCGTCTTCCACGAGCAAAATGGTTTCGCTACCACCCCGGATGCGGCTCATCTGCAATTGCTTCACGGTTGCTTCCGGCGATTCCGTGCAGAGCGGGAAAAAGATGCGGAACGTGGTGCCACGGTCGATCTCGCTGTAAACGTTCAACCAGCCATCATGCTGCTTCACGATGCCGTAAACTGTGGACAGGCCGAGGCCAGTGCCTTTGCCCGCTTCCTTCGTGGTGAAGAACGGTTCGAAAATCTTGGCCATGACATCCGGCGGCATGCCCGTGCCGGAATCGGAAACCGTGAGACAGACGAAATCACCCGCTCGTGCACCCGGATGAGCGGCGCAGTAGCGTTCATCCACCTCGAACATGGATGTCTCCACGATGAGCTTGCCGCCGCGCGACATGGCATCGCGCGAGTTGATGGCCAAGTTCACAAGTATCTGCTCGATCATGCTGACATCCGCATTGATGGGCAGGATGTTCTGGCTGAGATTGAGCTGCAGCGTGATCTGTTCACCGAGGATGCGTTCCAGCATCCGCGCGAAATGCTGCACGAGTTCATTTAGCTCAATGGGCTTGAACTGGATGACCTGCTTACGGCTGAAGGTGAGCAGTTGCCGTGTGAAATGCGTGGCCATGTCCGCCGCCTGGAGGATCTGCTCCAGATGCCCATGCGTCTTGGTGGGCAGCATGCGGTTGGTCAGCGCGAGATCGGCATAACCACGGATCAGCGTGAGGATATTATTGAAATCATGCGCGATGCCGCCGGCGAGCTGGCCCACCGCTTCCATCTTCTGCGCCTGGCGAAACTGCCACTCGAGACTCAAACGATCCGTGATGTCACCCGCATACGTGTGAACCACGCCGATGCTGGGGATCGGGAAGAAAGACCAGGAAATCGTTCTCCCTGCCACTTGCGTTTCCATGCGCAGCCGATTTTGACCGGTGCGCAGGCATTCTTTCACCACTTCGCGAGTGGTGACGGGCAAGATGGGTTGCGGAGATTCGTGGCCAATCTTACGTGCGAGATCTAATGCGGCGGCGTTGAAGTAAGTGAGCTGACCCTCGGCATTAAATTCAAAAACCGGATTCGGATTGAAGCGCGGGAAGGCGGCGAGTTTCTCAATCTCTGAATGCGCCAGCTTACGTTCCGTGATGTCGCGATCCAAGCCCAATACCAGTTCCCGTCCACCGATTTGCACGAGACGAGTGGAGACTTCTACCGGAAATAGAGTGCCATCTTTACGGCGGTGCTGTGTCTCATAGCGGTCCGCGCTTTTTTGGCGAAGTCGCTCGAGATGCTTATCCAGCAGGTCACGCTTTTGTGCGCGCGGAACTACTAGCCCCACCGGTTTGCCGATAAGTTCATCACGTGTATAGCCGTTCTCGCGGCAAGCGACTTCGTTGCAGGCGATAATTGGCCAAACAGCATCCTTTGCGTGCGGATCGACGAGGAAAATGGATTCAGGTGACGATTCAAAGAGGACTCGGAAAAGTTCTTCCGTCTCGGAACGCGCCGCTTCTGCTTTGCGGCGGGCTGTATGTTCGGCATATTCGCGCAACTCGCGTTTGACGATCAGCGGGAGGCGGGTGATGGACTCTTTCGCGAGGCAATCGTCAGCACCAGCGGCCATCGTTGCTGCAAACATCTCTTCGGAGAAAGCTCCAGACAGGACTACTACCGGAAGGTCGAGTTTGTTGCTCCGGATGTATTGAAGTAAGTCCAGAGCGGTAGCGTCGGGCAGATGGAAATCCGAGATGACCAAATCCCAGCCAGCGTGGATGTTCTGGAGAAATTCGGCGCGGTTCGTGACGACTTGCAGGGTGTGAGGAAGGCCAGACCGCTGCAGGACCAGCGTGGTGAGCGCCGAGTCCATCGTCGAGTCTTCCACCAATAGCACCCGCAATTTGTTCATGCCCGATTTTGGTACTTCTTCAGAAAACAACAGCACGGCCAAATCCTGTTAGCGTAGCGATACATCTGCTTTGGCCGTAAGAGACGCCTTTGAATGACGGCAAAGACCAAGAAAAAACCCATACCAGCAAACTGCTTCACGGAACCCAATCAAACGACTCTTGGCATCTACACTGGTACGGGGACGAATTCGCGGAAGTTCCTAAGGCAGAGGGAGCCCCTGAGTCAAATACTTTCAACGGTCTGTTGGATTTTTATGGCTGATCAGCCACCAAGTTTGCATTTTACCTTTTCCTTTCACCTCAATTTCCCCTCTGGGTTCCGTGACGAACTTTTGTTTAACTTGCTCGCAGGTGCTGGCGGAAACCTGGATGCGGTCTGGCTGTCCGTGGGATTCCATTCTGCTCGCGGTGTTCACCGCATCTCCCCAGAGATCGTAGATGAATTTACTCCGTCCAATGACACCAGCTACGACGGGACCGGTATTGATGCCAATGCGCAAGCGAAGTGAGGTTTTATAATCTGTGTTCAGCTTTTGGATGGTTTGCAGCATGGCCAGAGCCATCGTGGCGATGGCTTCGGCGTGATCAGCCTTGGGTTCGGGCAAACCTCCGACGACCATATAGCAATCACCAATGGTTTTGATCTTTTCCAGCCCGAGTTGTGCAGCCAATTGATCGAAGGCGCTGAAAATCTCGTTCAGCAAAAAAACGATCTCACTCGGTGAGACGACAGTGGACAGGTTGGTGAAACCAACGATGTCTGCAAAAAGAACAGTGGCTTCCGGAAAGCTGTCCGCAATCGTGTTTTCGCCATTTTTCAGGCGGTCGGCGATGGAGACAGGCAATACATTTAGCAGCAGTGCATCTGACTTGGCGCGTTCTCCCTCCAATTGCTGCAGGTAAGATTGTTCCTGGTCGTGCCAGCGTTTGCGCTGGAGCGCAGCGTTCAGGCGCGTGCGGAGGAGCAGTGGATTGAAGGGTTTCGGAAGATAATCATCCGCGCCGATCTCGATGCATTGCAGCGCCCGGTCCATCTCGGAGGAGGCAGATATGACGATCACCGGCAGGTGACGCAATTGGAGGTCACTTTTCAAGGTGTGCAGGACTTCGATGCCGTTCATCTCCGGCATGTCGATGTCCAGCAGGATCACATCAAAGTCCGAGGTGCCGATATGTTGAAGAGCAATGAAGCCATTCTCAGCTTGCTCGAAGCTGTATCCTTCACGACCCAGACAATCACCGAGCAGTTGGCGGTTTAGCCGGTCGTCGTCTACGACGAGAATATGTCCCCGATAAGAGGGGATTTTCTGGCTCATATTGCGGCACCCTGAAAATCGCCCAACCCAAGCCGCTTGGCAAGGCGATGCGGCGATTATGCCTTTTCCTCGATCAGTTCACGCCGCCCACCACCCAGCAGTTCAGCAACGAAGTGCGTGGAGTAAACACCACGGCGGAAATTCGGATCCTGCAGGATGGCCTGCTCGAACGGAATCGTGGTCTTGATGCCCGTGATCATGTATTCGCTGAGCGCGCGACTCATGAGGTCCATGGCTTCACGACGGTCCTTGCCGTAGGTGATGAGCTTGCCGATCATGGAGTCATAATGCGGCGGAATGGAATAGCCTGCGTACGCATGGCTGTCCACACGCACACCACGACCGCCAGGAGCGTAATACATCTCGATACGACCCGGTGACGGGCGGAAATCATCAAACGGATCTTCCGCGTTGATGCGGCACTCGATGGCGCTGCCCTTCAACTGGATATCGCTCTGGGAATGACGCAAGGGTTCACCCATCGCGATCATGATCTGGTATTTCACCAAGTCGATGCCCGTGACCTCTTCAGTGATCGGGTGCTCCACCTGGATGCGTTTGTTCACTTCCAAGAAGTAGAAGTTACCCTTGTCATCCACGATGAACTCGACGGTGCCGGCGTTCGTATAGTTCGCCACCTCGGCGATACGGACGGCCGCCTTGCCCATCTTCTTGCGGAGATCCTTGAACTTGTTCTCGATCAGCGGGGAGGGGGTTTCCTCGATGATTTTTTGATTGCGGCGCTGGATGGAGCAATCGCGCTCGTTCAAATGGATGATATGCCCGCGGTTATCGCCCAAGATCTGGAACTCGATATGGTGCGGGTTTTCAATGAACTTCTCGATGTAGACGCCGGAGTTGCCGAAAGCCTTCTCAGCTTCCATGCGGGCGGTGTGATAGCCCTTCACCAAGCTGATGTCGTTATGGGCCACGCGCATGCCGCGACCACCGCCACCGGCGATAGCCTTGATCATGACGGGGTAACCGATGCGCTTGGCTACCGACAATGCTTCCTGTTCATTGATGACCAAGCCTTCGGAACCAGGAGGGGTAGGGACACCGGCCTTTTTGGCAAGGTTACGGCTAACGGCCTTGTCTTCGAGGGCATTCATCGCCCGTGAGCTCGGCCCGATGAAGCGGATGTTGCAGCTTTCGCAGACATCAGCGAAGTGGGCGTTCTCGGAAAGGAAGCCGTAACCTGGATGGATAGCGTCTACATCAGCGATTTCCGCAGCACTAATGAGCCGATCTATCTTCAGATAGCTCTCATTGCTGGGACCTTTACCGATACAGATAGCCTCGTCGGCCATCTGAACGTGCATGGAACTGGCATCTGCCTCGGAATATACGGCTACCGTGCGGACATTCAGTTCTTTGCAGGCGCGGATGATACGAACGGCAATCTCTCCGCGATTCGCGACAAGAATCTTCTCAAACATGTTACGTTAACGATGTCGGCTGTTGAAATTTGGCTCAAAAACGCCGTTTACAGCGGACGAATCTTGAACAGCGGTTGACCAAACTCAACAGGTTTGGCGTTATCCACGCAAATCTGGGTGATGACGCCGCGCGCCTCAGCCTTGATTTCATTCATGACCTTCATGGCCTCAATGATGCAAACCACGGAATCCGGGTTCACTTCAGTGCCCACTTCCACATAGTGGGCGGACTCAGGCGATGGGGCTCGGTAGAACGTACCGATCATGGGGGACTTGATATCGGCATCGTTCGATGCCGCTGCCGGAGCGGCAGTGGTTGGTGCAGGCAGGGCAGCTACGGGGGCGCCCGAGATGAGAACCTGCGGTTGTTCGTCGTAAGCTGCCATGACGGGGCCAACATTGCCGCCGCGCTTCAGCTTTATCTTAAATTCTTGTTTTTCTAACTCAAACTCCGAGATGGCGTTTTTCTTCATCAAATCGATGACCGCCTTGATATCCTTCAAATCCACAGGTGCTCCTGGTTGAAAGTTACCGTTAACTGCAAAACGGGTTACGCACGATGCGTATTAAATAAAATAAGCAGTGACTTATTCGGACACTGCTTATCCTTTCTGTTACGAATTGGCGACGACACTAATGATGGAGAGGGGTAGCGTCAAGGCCTAGTTTTTAAGAGGCCTCAAAATGTGCAAAAACGGCCAGAATACCATTTTTCACTTGAAAACGTCTTTATTTTTTAGGCGTTAACGATAGCGAGGCATGCACTCCGAGGAGGTATGAAGTCGCTCCGAAACCGCAAATCTGTCCCTTGCAGACCGCTGCAATGAGTGATTTGTGACGGAATTCTTCACGGGCATGGATATTGGAAAGATGTATCTCGATCGTGGGTATACCCACGGCGGAAATGGCGTCACGCAAAGCCACGCTAGTGTGTGTGTAGGCTCCGGCATTGAGGAGAATCACATCCGCTGTGCCTTTGGCCTGCTGAATCCAAGTAACCAGTTCACCTTCCAGATTGCTCTGGCGAAAGTCCACTGTTGCCCCGTGTTTTCCGGCCAAATCCCGTACTGCTTGTTCAATGTCTGCGAGCGTCGTGCGGCCATAGACCTCCGGTTCCCTCTGGCCGAGGAGATTCAAATTGGGTCCGTTAAGCACGAGCAGTTTCATGACTTGGCGAGGGTATGTTAGGGCTTGCTGCCTGTCGATGCCGATTGCACAGGGCTTAGTCCGGTCAACCATCCCAGCATCAGCATGGCCGTCCATGCGATCGCTGGAACGTAAAGACCGAATTCGACAAAGGATTGCAGCGCCCACCCGATCAGCCCCAAAGCCATCGCTTGAATCAGGGCATTCGCTCCGGGATTCATCGCCTTTTTCCATACCAGACACATACACCCGCCGATCCATGCCAAGAAAAAGGCAAACCCTGGCAGGCCGGAATCGCACGCCTGTTCGAGATAATCATTATGCACCAGCTTGGTGGGCTCTGATTCCGGTTTTTTAATCCGGGTATAACCGCTGCCGAAAGTTCCTGGTCCATGGCCTAAAATCGGCCTCTCCGCAGTCAATTTCAAGGCGGCTGACCAGTAATCGAACCGGGCAGCGACGCTGGTGGGGTTTTTGAGTTTTTCGGAGTATTTGAACCAAAAGCCACCTGCGCCGCCTATCAAAACTAGAGCCAAAATCCCGATCTTCCATTGTCTGGGCAACGGTTGGGCGAGCACCCATGCCAATCCCATGGCCATGGCCACCAGCCAGCCGGCTTTCGATCCCGACCATACCAGACAGGCTGCCCCCATGTAGAAGAACGTCCCAAATAAGACCATTCGCCCTATTTTCGGCAGTTTCTCCGAGATGTTCCAGATGGTGACAAGGATGGCCGGGAGTGACAGAAGGATGATACCCGCCAGAGCATTGGCATAGACCAAGGTTCCGGAGATGCGCCCGCCCCGCACGCGTTTAAGAACCTCAGGCACCACGGAATAAGTGTCGTTCGTCTTCACCACGACGTTGTTTTTTATCAAGTCGTTCAGTTCGTCGGGCGGCAGATTGGTCCAGCCGGTGGCTTCATTGCTCTCGATGAATTCCGCTGTCGAAGTCATGCCTCCGTATTGCTGGCCGAACCCTTTTCCCAGTACGATGAGCAGGGCGATGCCCACGGGGATCCAAAATTTTCTGCCGTCTCTTATCTGGCTCAATGCCAGCAACCCCAGGTAGTAACAACCGACCAGCCCTCCAAAATGGAGCAAAACCGTGGTGGCTGTGCCGGAAGAACGGGAGGTGAGGGTGGACAATACCTGCCATCCCAGCCACGCCACTGGAGCCCAGAGCAACCATCTGGGTATGTCACGGGGCACTCGCGAATAGAGAAAGCCGTAAACCAGTACTGCGCCCAAGACGAGGTATCCGATAGGCAAAGGCCATTGGTCTGACACCCATTCGTTCAGCACATCGGGTGTAGTATGTGCCTGGGGTAATACTACGGGGACGCCGAACTTCAAGAAGCACAGGGCGGCCAGCAATCCGGCCACCAAGGCCAGTCTTTGGTTCCATTCACCTGCCATTCCGGCGCTCTGATTCGGCTTCGTGCTCATCTGTGTGCGTTACCTTTGCCATAGAGAGATGCTCCCCTGCAAACTCCGAGTGCTATCCAAAATTGCTTATCGTGAGGTGATGTCACTCAGTAAATCTTTGGCATTAGACAACCTGCCTCCTCCTTACTATCCTCACACCCATGCACCATCATCAGCATTCGAGCGGTTCGCATTTGCAGGAGGATCCCTGGCGCGTCTTTCGCATCATGGCGGAGTTCGTGGAGTCCTTTGATACCATGTCGAAGGTCGGTCCTGCGGTGACGGTTTTCGGTTCCGCGCGCACGAAGCCTGCGGACCAGTATTACAAGGCTTCCGTCGCCCTCGGCAAGGCGCTGGCCAAACACCACATAGCGGTCATCACAGGTGGCGGTCCTGGCATCATGGAGGCGGCGAACAAAGGCGCCTATCAGGGCAAAGGCAAGTCCGTGGGGTTAAACATCAAGCTGCCTCACGAACAGAGCGGCAACCCTTACGCGAATGTGCCCATCGATTTTCATTACTTCTTCGCGCGTAAAGTCTGCTTCGTGAAATACAGCATGGGCTTTGTGTTCATGCCCGGCGGCTTCGGTACGCTGGATGAGTTTTTCGAGGTTGCGACCCTGGTGCAGACGCAAAAGATTTCCCGCTTTCCGCTGATCCTTTATGGCACGGATTACTGGGGCGGTTTGATCAAGTGGATGCGCACCACGCTTGAAGGCCGCCGTCTCATCAGCCCGGGTGACATCGAACTGACCAACCTCACGGATAACGTGGATGAAGCCGTAAACATCATCCTGGATTACCGTCGTCGCGTAGGTCCGCCGGAAGACGTGCCGCCAGCCTTCAAGTAAGAAACGAGCACGATGTACGAGCTTACCAAGCTGGAGAACGGGTTCACCATCGCCACTGCCACCATGCCCCACATGGCTGGCGTGAGCGCGGGATTATGGGTGGGCGTGGGTGGCCGTTATGAAAATGCTCCGCTGAACGGCGTGTGCCATTTCATCGAGCACATGCTTTTCAAAGGCACGAAACGCCGGAACGCCAAGCAGATCTCGCAAGCGGTGGAAGGTGTGGGCGGGTATCTGAACGCCTTCACCAGCGAGGAGCAGACGTGCTTCTACGCGCGGGCGCCGCATGACAAGCTCGGCAACTTGCTCGATGTCTTGTTCGACATGGTGCTGCACTCGCGCTTCGACACGGTGGAGATCGACAAGGAGCGGAGTGTCATCAAAGAAGAGGTGGCGATGTACCTCGACCAGCCCTCCTCCCACGTGATGGAGCTGCTGAATGAAACTCTCTGGCCGGAGCATCCGCTGGGGCGTCCGCTCACGGGCACCTTGGAAACATTGGATGGGTTGCGGCGCGAAGAGCTCGTCGCCTATCTGCAATCACACTACGTCGCTCCGGGTTCGTTGCTGACGGTAGCTGGTCGTATCAAGCACAAGGAAGTCGTGGAGTTGGCGAAGAAGCTCTCCAAGACTTTCGCCAAAGGCAGACGCGCCACATTCCAGCCGGTGAGTCCTATCCAGAAGGAACCGCGCATCAAGCTGTTCACGAAAGACATCGAGCAGACGCATCTCGCGCTCGGCTTGCGCTCCTGTTCGCGGCATGACGAGCGACGCTTTGCGCTACGTCTCCTGAATGTGATTTTGGGCGAGAACATGAGCTCGCGCCTGTTCCAAGTGGTGCGTGAGGAGCATGGCCTCGCTTACTCGATCCAGAGCGGACAGAACTCATTTGATGACACCGGCGCACTTATCGTCACCGCCGGTGTGGATACGGAAAAGACCAAGCCAGCCATCAAACTCATCGCGCAAGAGCTGAAACGCATTCGCGAGAAACTAGTGAGCGCGACGGAATTGCGCGAAGCCCGCGATTATCTGCTCGGCCAGATGGATCTCAGCCTGGAAAGCACGGAGAACCAGATGATGTGGCTGGGCGAACAATTGTTGAGCTATGGTCGCATCACCAAGCCGGAGGAGACAAAGCGTCGTCTGGCAGAAGTGAAGCCCTCGGATATCCGCGCCGTTGCCCGTGAATTCTTCCAGCCGGAACGCATGAGCCTCGCGATGGTGAGCCCGATGAAGAGTGATCGCGGGCTGAAGGAATTGTTGGTGGCTTGAGTCTGACATTTGACTGGGCAGAGACAAGGCGGCAAACTGTGGGCAGATGCGTCCGCTCATCACCGAAATCACGACACAGCATACGCCCGCGAGCCTCGCGGCTTCGCTGTGTCATGAGCCGGGTGTGGTGCTTTTGCGGAGCGGCATGCCGGATTCATCGCAATCACGCTATTCCTTCGTCACTGCGAAACCATTTCTGACTTTCCGTTCCTACGGTTCCCGCTGTGAACTGCGTTCGCAGAATGGTTTGCAAGAAGTCTTCGGCAATCCGTGGCATACGCTGGATTCGCTGATGTCGCGCTACGAGCTGCTGGATGAACTCGATCTTCCTTTTCCTGTCGGTGGTTGCTTTGGCTACTGGGGTTATGACCTCAAGAATTTCGTGGAGCCCAAGCTCACCCGCAATGCGGTCAATGATCTGGAGCTGCCCGATTGCCACGTGGGTTTCTACGACAGCGTCGTGGTCTTCGATCATCGTCTCGGCAAGGCCTGGCTCATTGTCACCGGGCTGAATGTGGATGGTTCGCGCAGTGAAGAATCCGCCAATGAATCAGCAATCTGGTGGCAAGAGAAACTGGGGGCGGCATCTGAAGAGCAGGTTAATCCTGCATCTGAAAAACAACATCTAACAGCCAGCGTCACCTCCTGTTTCACCCGCGAACAATTCATCGCGAAAGTGGAGCGTGCGCAACGCTACATCTGGAGCGGGGATATTTATCAGGTGAATCTCGCTCAGCGGCTCAGTGCGCCGCTCAATGATACGCCTTGGAATTTCTTTGAGCGTTTGGCGGAAGTTTCACCCGCACCGTTCGCAGCGTATATCGACTGCGGCGATTTCGCCCTGGCCTCTTCTTCGCCTGAATTGTTTTTGCGCCTGAGCGGTTCGCACATCACCACGCGTCCTATCAAAGGCACACGCCCGCGTGCGCACGATCCGGTGCGTGATGCTCAGCTTACTTACGAGCTGCAGACCAGTCCGAAGGAAATGGCGGAACTGGTGATGATCACGGACCTTTTGCGCAACGATCTTGGGCGCGTGTGCGAATACGGCTCCGTGCAAGTGCCTGAACTCGTTCGATTGGAGCGCTACGCGCAAGTGCAACATCTCGTCTCTACGGTGGAAGGGCGCTTGCGCGAGGATGTCACACACTTCGCGGCGTTCGCCTCGTGCTTTCCAGGCGGCAGTATCACCGGTGCGCCGAAGATCCGCGCGATGGAGATCATCGATGAACTGGAGAATGTCGCACGTGGACCTTACACGGGCTGCATCGGCTATCTGGGATTCAATCGCGAAAGCCAGTTGAACATCACCATCCGCACGGCAGTGTGCCAAGGGGACAAGGTTCACTTCCATGTGGGAGCGGGCATTGTAGCGGATTCCATCCCCGCAGCGGAGTATGATGAGACACTGGCGAAGGCGGGTGGGTTTCTCACCGCATTGCAGCTTCAGGCGCAATCGGAGTATCGTCCCGCCACTACGAGCGCATCATGATTATTTTTCTCAATGGCGAGTTTGTGCCGGAAGCGGAGGCGAAAGTCTCGGTGTCCGACCGCAGCTTTCTCTACGGTGACGGGTTGTTCGAGACGATGCGCGTGCACAACGGGAAGGTGTTCCGCTGGGCACATCACTGGGAGAGATTGTCACTAGGTGCTGGGGCATTGAAGATGGCGATTCCTTTTGTCTCCACAGCGTTGCTGTCCCAAGCGGAAGAGCTGATCCAGCGGAATGGAATGAGGGAAGGCGTGTTGCGCTTGCATCTTTCACGTGGGGTGGGCACACGCGGTTACTCTCCCAGAGGCGCGGACAAGCCGGTGTTAATCCTCACCACGCATCCGGTGACGAATGATTTCAAAGTGCCGCCACGCTGGCAGTTGGCCACATCATCGCATCGGCTGCCGATTGGAAGTCCGCTGACGCAATACAAGCATGCGAACCGTCTGCTTCACGTGCTGGCCAAGCAGGAGGCGCAAGAGCAGGGGGCGGACGAAGCAATGCTGCTGAACACTGCTGGCGAAGTCGTGGAAGCTGCGAGTGCAAACCTCTTTTTTATCCAAGCAAATCACATCTGCACGCCGCCGCTGGTGAGTGGTGCATTAGGCGGAGTGACGCGATCCCTGGTCTTTGAACTCTGTCGCGAACTGGATTTCGACTGTCAGGAGCGAAGTGTCTTCCCTGAGCAATTACGAGAGTGCCGTGGCATATTTCTTACTCTGAGTACGCTGGGCATCGTGGAAGCCACGCATCTGGACGGATTTGCCCTGCCGACCTCATCGCTCGTAAAAGCTTTGCAGGACGTGTATCGCGAAGTGTTAGAGCGGGAGACGAGATCGTAGGAGCGCGACTCTCCGAATCGCAGCAACTGGCGTAAGCAAAGACGGGTTAGTCTCGCACCAAGTCTGAAGTGTGAATTGATTTCCCACTTGTTCAAATTTCTGGAAGCCGCTTGCAGCATTTCACTTTGCTGCGGGTCGGAGACCCGCGCTCCGTCAGAGTTGCGTTACCACTACCTTCAATGACTCCGGCGTTGGCTTAGCTGCCAGTTCCACTGCTTCTGCAGTTTGTGCCAATGGATAGCGGTGCGTGATCAAACCACGCACATCCAGCTTGCGCGAGAACACCAGCTTGGCCACTTCTGGTTGCAGAGTCACATCGGAGGAATAGCTGCCGATCAAATCCTTTTCATCCACGCAAACCGTTGAGAGATCAATGTCCGTAAGCGCGCCTCGCTTGGTGTGCGCGAACAAAAGAACCTGGCCGGCACCGCGCAGTAATCCCATGGCTTGTTTCAGGACGGCATCCACCGGAGTAGCAATGACGGCGGCATCTAGGCCACGTGATTTGGTGAGCTTGGCCACTTGATTAGCCATGTCAGCGGCATCTCCACGGATGGCCAGTTTGGCACCGAGTTTTTTAGCGAGCTTCAGACGAGTATCCAGCAGATCGGTGGCTACGACATTGATACCGCGCAAGGCGAGGAGGCGGGTGAACATAAGGCCGATGGGACCTTGCCCGGCGACGAGCACGGCATCACCTTTCAAGAGGTTCAGGCGTTTCACACCTTTCAGCACAGTGTTCACGGGTTCCAGCATCGCGCCTTCTTCGAAAGTATTCTTCGCTGGAATCTTCACGACACCCGGCAGGCAGAAGGACATCACACGGACGTATTCGGCGTAGCCGCCGCCAGCGGGTTCGAAACCGGCGGTGATGCCGGTGCGTTTGTATTGCGGGCATTGCGCAAAGGCTTGATGACGGCAGGCATGGCATTTCAAGCATGGCACATGATGATGCAAAGCTACCCGGTCGCCGACCTTCAGGCCGCGCACGCTTGCGCCTGCTTTCACAATGGTCCCTGCCGTCTCATGACCGAAGATGCGCGGCGGCGGTACGGTGCCGTAATGGATCTTCTTGATGTCCGTGGGGCAGACACCGCAGACGGCGACCTTCACGAGAATCTCATTCGCGCCGATGCTGGGCACGGGGACTTCTTCCACCCGGAGGTCTTTCACTCCGCGATAGACTACGGCGCGCATCGTCTTCGGCAATTTGTCAGTCACAGCATTGGAGATACTGGAAAACGGGAAAGGTTTCAAATCTTCGTGGCGATGGGGTGATAATGTTCTTTCGATCTGGAAAAGTTGGAGCCGGGTTTTCCTAGGCGGCCACGGGTTAGGAAGAAGATTAAGGATGACGGAGAGAAGATGAGCGCGAGCGTAGATTGCCTCGCAATTTGTGCGTGGGCGTTTTAATGGTGGTGGGTTCACATGATTTGGCGGAGACAGAGCGGTGTGGCAGTCATCCATGCTTGGGTGATGGCGGTGGTGCTTTGTCTTGGGTTAGGCGAGTTGGGGGCGCAGGAGATGCCGGTGTTGCGGACGGCAATCGAGGTGCGGCGGGTATCGGCGGAGGTGGCGACGAATGGAGTTCCCGTAGAGGTCGTGGGCGTGGTGACGTTGGTGGATTTCGGGCGCACAGTGTTTTTGCAGGATGAGACGGGCGGGACTTTTTTCAAAGGAGCTGCGACGAGTTCGGGGTTGCAACCGGGGTTGCGGATCAGGGTGCGGGGGAAGACGTTTCCGGGATTGTATGTGCCAGGCATCGATGCGGATCACGTGGATGTACTAGAGCGCGGGGTGTTGCCGAAGCCGCGCAAGGTGAGCTTCGATGATCTGGCGGCGGGGCGGTTTAATTACGAATGGGTGGAGCTGGAGGGTATAGGGCGTCAGGTGGTGGGTGTGCCGAAGGATCGCACGACATTATTGCTCGCGGTGGGTGGGCGCCGGATCGAGGTGCAGGCGGCGGAGCCGATGAATGCGGCGCATGAGAAACTGGTGGATGCGCGGGTGAAGGTGCAGGGCTTGGCGGCAGGGTTCATCAATGACAAGCGGCAACTGGTGGCACCGCATATCCGCATCCAGCGCATGGAGGATATCGAGGTGCTGGAGGCGGCTCCGAAGGATCCGTTTGAGCGCATGTTGTCGCCGTTGAATTCCTTGCTGCGGTTCACGCCGGATGGGTTCAACGGGCATCGCGTGAAGGTGCAGGGCGTGGTGACGGCGAGTGAGACGGGGAACGCGCTTTATCTGCGGGATGAGGATCGGGGGTTGCGCGTGCTGGCGAGGGATGTGCGGAGGTTGGAGCCGGGAGATGTGGTGGAGGTGGCGGGGTTTCCGGCGATGGGGACGTTCAGCGCGGTGCTGGAGGATGCGGTGTATCGGCGCGTGGCGCGGACGAATGCGCCGGAGCCAGTGGTGACGAATGTAAGGCAGATCATGCGCGGGACGCTGGACGCGAACTTGGTTTCAATTGAGGCGACGGTGTTGGAATTTCTCGCGGGGCGCACGGAGATCGGGCTGGTGTTGCAGAGCAGTAACGAGGTGTTTCGCGCACGGTTGGAGCGGACTGAGGGAGAGGAGTCTTTGTCTTTGGAAGCGGGGACGAAGATCAAAGCCACGGGGGTTTGCCTGACGGAACAGGTGAATTCGTTCTCGATGAATTTCAACAGCAGTCCGCGGACGTTCGAGCTGTTATTACGTTCACCGGCGGATGTGGTGGTGCTGACGCAGCCGCCATGGTGGACGCCGCAGCGGCTGGCGTATGCGGTGGGCATTGTGTTGTTGCTGGCGTTCCTCGCGTTGATGTGGGCGTTGCAGTTGAATGCGCGGGTGAAAGTGCAGACGGAGGTCATCCGGCAAGGCGTGGAGAAGGCAGCGGCGCTGGAGGAGCGGCAGCGGATTGCGCGCGAGTTTCATGATACGTTGGAGCAGGAATTGGTGGGGCTTTCATTGCGATTGGATGCGGTGGTGCCGCGCGTGGAGGAACCGAAGGCGCGGGGTTTGGTGGAATCAACGCGGAAGCTGGTGGGGAGATTGCAAGTGGAGGCGAGGGAGTTTGTGTGGAACTTGCGCGGGTCGGAGGTGGACCCGGCGTTGCTGAGGCAATTATTGGAGAGGAGTGCAGCGGACATTTCAGGGGAAGGGGCACCCCTCATCCTTAGTCCTTCTCCCCTCCGAGGGGAGAAGGATGGTAACGCTCAAGCATCCTGTGCCGGTGGGCAATCGGATGGCGGCGTGAAAATCTTTGTGGAAGTGCAAGGGGACTTGGCGCGGATTCCGCAGAGTTTGGCGCATCCGGTTTTACGAATCGCGCAGGAGGCGATGGCGAATGCGGTGAAGCATGCGGAGGCAAAGGCGGTTGCTGTTTTGATCGAGGTGCAAGATACGCGAGTGCGATTGGTGGTGAAGGATGATGGTAAAGGGTTCGATGTGAACAAGGGGAGTGCGGCGAAGCCGGGGCATTTTGGCCTGCAGGGGATGCAGGAGCGGGCGAAGAAGGCGGGCGGGGAATTGCGGTTGGGCAGTGAGATCGGCAAGGGAACAGCGGTCGAATTTATCGCGCCGCTGGGAGTCAAAGGATGACGCATGAGCAATAAACGGATCCGGTTGCTGGTGGTGGATGATCACTTCGTGGTGCGGAGTGGCGTGGTGGCGTCGCTGGCGCTGGAGGATGATCTGGAAGTGGTCGCGGAGGCGGAGACGGGCGAGCAATCGCTGACGCTGTATCGCGAAAAGAAGCCGGACGTGGTGATCATGGACCTGCGGTTGCCGGGGAAGAATGGCATTGAGACGACGGCTTTGCTGACGAAGGAGTTTCCGGGGGCACGGGTTTTGATTTTTACGACGTATGATGGGGATGAGGATATCTATCGGGCGACGCAGGCGGGGGCGTTCGGGTATCTGTTGAAGTCATCGCCGCGTGAGGAATTGTTGGCAGCGATCCGGGCATTGGCGAAGGGGGAGCGGTATATGACGGCGGCGATCTCATCGCGCCTGGCGGCGCGGGTGGCGGGGCCGGATCTGAGTCCGCGGGAGCTGGAGATTCTTCAGCTATTGGGGCGGGGGCTGAGTAATAAGGAGATCGGGGCCAAGCTGTTTATCTCCGAGGACACGGTGAAGCGGCATATCAGCAATCTGTTCGTGAAGCTGAAGGTGAATGATCGGGCGCAGGCGACGGCGGAGGCGATCCGGAGGGGGTTTATTCATCTCGATTGAGGTGGAATGACCAATGACGAAATCCGAATGACGAAGGAATGAGCAATGACCTAAATATAATGAGGCTGTCCGTGTCATTGCTGGTGGTGATGCTCGTTTCAATGGTCGGATGTCGAAGGAGCGAGCCTGCAATGCAGTATGAAGCGAATAAGAACAAGATGCGGCAGCTACTTGGACATGTATCGCAAATCAAGTTTGAAAAGAAGGCGAGTAACTTAGGTGAGGCATTGGTTATCGTGAAGCGGGAGAATCCAGATTCGTTGAAAATGCATGGGGTAGATAAACGTCTGCTATTGAATCCGGACTGGCAGTTGTATGATGCGGCTACTACCAATGAAGTTGCGGTGGTGACCGAAGTGGCCGTTCTGTATTATGGAACAAATTGTTATGTGGCAGTCAGGTTCGATCTGACAACGGTTGCCATGGATAAGCCGCCTGTTTGGGTGAATAGGACTAATAATCAGTGAGTTGAGAATTGGGCAGGCATCCCTTGTCCTGTGGGAGCGTAATGGCATTATCGGAAAAAACGATAAGTGATATCGGAAAGTAATATTATGCGGGGCGGAGGTGGAGGAGTAGCATGGGTGCAGAAAGGAAGGAGAGGCAGCGCAGACTGACGTCGGCGGCTGCTAAATGGAACGAAGGAATGTCCAAAATCGTATCAACAGGACTTTAGTGATGAACCACATGGCGCTTGCTCAGGTGGTTTGTTTTGGAACAATGTCATTGAACCCTATGCGCGGCATGAAAATTTTATCCTTACTGGCTCTCAGTGTGTTTTGCGTCGGCTCTTTGCGGGCGGCGGAGGAGTATGATCTGGTGGTTTATGGCGGCTCCTCCGCAGGCGTGGCCGCGGCGGTGCAGGCGAAGCGGATGGGGAAGACGGTGGTGGTGATCGAGCCGACGAAGCGATTGGGCGGGTTGAGCAGTGGTGGCTTGGGGCAGACTGACATTGGCAACAAGGCGGCGATCGGGGGGATCGCGTTGGAATTTTATCAGGGCATCCGCAAGCACTACAATGAGCCGACGGCGTGGAAGTGGCAGGAGCGCAAGATCTACAAGGACGATGGCCAGACGCGCACGGCAGAGGGTGAACCGGCGATGTGGACGTTCGAGCCGAGCGCGGCGTTGGGGGTGTTCAATGATTGGGTGAAGGCGAACAACATCGAGGTGGTTTATGGCGAGCGGTTGGATCGCAAGGCGGGTGCGGCGATGACGAAGTCGATTCCGTGGCGGATCATGTCGATCAAGATGGAGTCGGGGAAGACGTTCAAGGGGAAGATGTTCATCGATGCGACGTATGAGGGAGATCTGATGGCGGTGGCGAATGTGAGTTACACGGTGGGGCGTGAAGCGAATGCGCAGTATGGCGAGACGTTGAATGGTGTGCAGGTTAAGCAGGCGAAGTCGCACCAGCTTTTCAAGGGCATCGATCCGTATGTGAAGAAGGGTGAGGCGAGCAGCGGGTTGCTGCCGCATATCGATCCGAAGGGGCCGGGCGAGGAAGGTGGCGCGGATAAGCGCGTGCAGGCGTATTGCTTCCGTATGTGCCTGACGGATCATCCGGAGAATCGCATCCCGTTCCACAAGCCAGATGGTTACAACGAGCTGTGGTATGAGGTTTTGTTCCGCAATTTCGAGGCGGGCGAGCGAGGGGTGCCATGGATCAATTCTTCCATGCCGAATCGCAAGACAGATACGAACAACAAGTTGGGTTTCTCCACAGATTTCATCGGGCAGAATTATGCGTATCCCGAGGCGTCTTATGCGGAGCGCGAGAAGATCGTGGCGGAGCATCGCCTGTATCAGCAGGGCTTGATGTGGACGCTGGCGAATCACCCGCGCGTGCCGGAGAATGTGCGCAAGGAAGTCTCGCGCTGGGGTATGAGCAAGGATGAATTCGTGGAAGGCAATGGCTGGCAGGAGCAGATCTATGTGCGCGAGGCGCGTCGCATGGTGAGCGATTACGTGATGGCGCAGAGCGATTGTCAGGGCAAGACGGAGCCGAAGGATCCGGTGGGCCTGGCAGCGTACACGATGGATTCACATAATCAGCAGCGTTATGTGGATGCGAACGGTCACGTGCGGAACGAGGGCGATGTTCAGGTGGGCGGGTTCTCGCCGTATCCGATCAGCTACAAGTCCATCGTGCCATCGGCGAAGCAGTGCGCGAATCTTTTGGTGCCGATCTGTCTCTCGGCGACGCATATCGCTTATGGGTCGATCCGCATGGAACCGGTGTTCATGGTGCTCGGTCAATCGGCAGCGACGGCAGCGGCGCATGCCATCGATGAGAAGAAGTCCGTGCAGGAGATCGATTATCAGAAGCTGCATGACAAGCTGGCGGCGGACAAGCAGGTGCTGGTGTGGACGGGGCCGAAGCGCTCAGCGGAACATGGTGGTGCGGCAGGGCTTGATCCGAAGTCTCTGGAAGGCGTGATCATCGATGATGAACAGGCGAAGCTGGAGGGTTTTGGCATGACGGGCCATACGATCTCGCCGTATGTGGCTACGGGTTATCGCCATGATGCAAACGAAGAGAAGGGGCAGCAGAGCGCGGTGTTCCCGGTGAAGGTACCGAAAGACGGTAAGTATGAGGTTCGGATCGCGTATACGCAGAATGCGAATCGCGCAACGAATGTGCCGGTGAAGATCGTGCACGCGAGTGGCACGGCAGACATCAAACTGAACCAGAAGAAGGTGGCGGAGATCGACAAGATCTGGCAGCCGGTGGGGCAGTTCGAGTTCAAGGCGGGCGCCGAGTATAGCGTGGAGATCTCGAACAAGGAGACGGATGGGTATGTGATCATTGATGCCATTCAAATCGTGGAGAAGAAGTGAGGTGATGAGTTTTCAGCGGGAATAGGACTTCTGGGGCTAATGGGACGAATGAGTTAGCGCCGTCTCACGACGGCGGCTACGGATTCGAGGGCGAGTCTGCACTTATGACAAAAGTGTGACAATTGTGGGGGTGGGGTTTGGTAGGATGTGGCTGAGATGAGCGAGGTGAGGGTCACTCCCGGGCGCCGGTTTTTGGTCCATGGCGTGCTGGTGTTGCTACCGCTGGTCCTGCTGACGGCGATGGCGGTGCTATGGTTGCGACAGGACCGATTGACGGTGCTGGAATCGGCACGGGAAGTGGCGAAGCTTTCGAGCAAGGAGAGTGTGCGGCGGATTCAGGAGCGGTTGGTCCATCTTTCTGAGCCGGGACGCAGCAATGAGGTGAAGGAGCGGATCGAATTCACACTTACGGAGGATGGCCGGTTGCTTTCGCCGGAGCCACGTGACCGATTGCCGGTGCCGCGGCCTTATCCCATCACCAGCCTGAATGCGGACCTGCGCAAGCTGTGGGAGCAGGCGATGGAGGCGGAAGCGGGCGACACGATGACGGTGCGCTCGAATGCGTGGGGAGCGTTTCTGGCGAAGGCACCAGTGGAGGAGTGGCGGGCACTGGCGCAGTATCATCTGGCGCTGACCCTCGTGGAGCAGAAGCCGGAAGAAGCTTCAGGATTGTTAAAGGAGGTTTTCATGAAGCCAGTAAGGGTGCAGCTAGAGAGCGGGTTGCCGCTGGTGCCGATCGCGCAATGGCGGTGGATGCAGATGAACAGCAATCTGGTGACGGGAGAGATGGTGGATTTGTTTTGCTCCAATGCGGTGGCTTATCCAAGCGTTTTGACACCGGACTTGGTGGCCGGGACTTTGCAGTTCAAACAAGCGGTGCCGACGAGGGTAACACATTGGATGAGAGAATGGCGACGAGATGAGGTGGTCCGGAAGATTCATGCGAGCTATCCAAACTTATGGGTTTCCAAGGATACGGAGGGGCAAGGGCGGGAGGCGAAGTGGGTGGAAGCTGAATGGGACAACTGGTTTTTGTTGCAGCGAAAAGAAGGAGGCAAGGTCGTCGGTATTTCCTGGAAGACAATACAAAAGCAACTGCGCGAGGAAATGGCGTTCAGTTATGTGACGGCACGGTCCATGGTTTATCAGGTCAAAGTTGCTGACAAGGTGTTGCTGGATGCTTTTCTGGATAGTGAGATATCGGAGAGGCATCGGATCAATATGCCGGCTGAAACGGAAGTCCTGGCCATCTCGGCAACGACAGAGAAAGGTCTGGCGGTAGAGGTGACGACCTATCTGTGGAAACACACCGCTTACCAGGCAAAACAGGATCAGCGAATTTGGACGTTGGGCGGAGTGATCGCTTTGGCGGTGGTGGCAGCGCTGGTGGGATTGATCTCGGCATGGCGGACGTTCCAGCAGCAGTGGCAGCTCTCGGAGATGAAGAGCAATTTCGTTTCGAGCGTGTCGCATGAATTGCGGGCACCGCTGGCTTCGGTGCGATTGATGGCGGAGAGCCTGGAGCGGGGGAAGGTGCCAGGGGAGGAGAAGCGGCAGGAGTATTTTCAATTGATCGGGCGGGAGTGCCGGCGGTTGACGGCGTTGATCGAGAATGTGCTGGATTTCGCGCGGATGGACCAGGGGCGGAAGCAGTATCAGATGGAGCCGACGGATGTGGTGATGCTGATGCAGCATACGGTGAAGGGGATGGAGGCGTATGCGGCGGAGCGGAAGGTGACGCTGAAGCTGGCGATCGAGGGCGAGGTGCCGGAGATGGAGATGGACGGGCAGGCGATGCAGCAGGCGATGATCAATCTCATCGATAATGCGGTGAAGTATTCACCGGAGAACAAAGAGGTGCGGGTGTCGATGGAGTTTGACGGGAAGTTTCTGTGCGTCGGGGTTCGAGATGAGGGACCTGGGATTCCGCGGTGGGAACGGGAACGGATCTTCGAGCGGTTTTACCGGAGCGGGCAAGAGTTGCGACGGGAGACGCAGGGGGTGGGGATCGGGTTGAGCATCGTGAAGCATGTGGTCGAGGCACATGAGGGGAGTGTGACGGTGGCGGAGACGAAGTCGCCGGGGAGTTTTTTTGTGATCGTATTGCCGATGAAGAAGGGAAAGTTAACCACAGATGAACATAGATAGACACAGATGAAGAAACTCCGAATCAAAACTCCAAAGGAGATGTGAAGACGTCGGACAGCGAGAGGGGCAGTTTTTTTTACAGAAGGGCACCAAGGGCGCGAAGATAGGAATGAGGAAATCGAGGACGACGACGAGGATGCATGAAAAAGGATGAAATGAAGGAGCGGGTGCTCATCGTGGAGGATGAGTATGCGATGCGGCGCGGGCTGGAGGATTGCCTGCGGGCGGAGGGGTATCGGGTGATCGCGGCGGCGGATGGGGAGGAGGGGTTGAAACGGATATTGGAGGAGAAGCCAGATCTGGTGCTGCTGGATGTGATGATGCCGAAGCGGGATGGCTACGCGGTGTGCGCGGAGTTGCGTCGCACAGGGGTGGACACGCCGGTGCTGATGCTGACGGCGAAGGGACTGGTGGAGGATCGTGTGAACGGGTTGGATGTGGGCGCGGATGATTATCTGGTGAAGCCGTTCAGCACGGAGGAATTACTGGCGCGAGTGCGGGCTTTGTTGCGTCGCGTGCAGCGAAAAGCGAAGGGAGTGACGCTGTTGCGGCTTGGACCGGTGCAGGTGGATTTGATCAAACAGACGGCAGTGAAGGGGCGCAAGGTGGTGGAGATGTCGGCGAGAGAGTTCGCGATGTTGCGATTGCTGGCGGAGGCGGAAGGTGAGCCGGTGACGCGGGAGAGGTTTCTGGATGTGGTGTGGGGGTATGGGGCATTTCCGACGACGCGAACGGTGGATAATCACATCGCAGCTTTGCGGGTGAAGGTGGAGGTGAATCCGGAAATGCCGCAGTGGATCAAGACGGTGCATGGGGTGGGATACCGGTTGAAAATGACCAATGACGAAGCCGGTTGCACCGGCGGGCCAAAGATGGGGAAACATTGAACATACAACGTCCAACGGGGAGGGTTAGTGGCGGAGGTGTCCGCCAAGTGAAGGACTGCCGGCAAGATTCCGGCAGCACTTTGAGTTATGACAAAAGTGTGACAATTGGAGCTGAGAGATTTTGGCAGAGTGAAGGTGTTAAATGAAATGGCGGCAGACGCCGGGGAGATGGAATGTATGAAAAAGAATTTTCAGATGAGCTTAATTTTGAAGGTGCTGGTGGTGGGGCTGGCCCTGACGCTGGCTTGGTCAGGGCAGGTGCGGGCGGCGGATGAGCTTAGCCTGCAATTGCAGAAGGGATTGCTGGCGGAGGAGGTGCACCGGGATTATGCCACGGCGTTGAAGGCGTATCAGGCGGCGGTGGCGGTGTATGATACGAATCGGCAGGCGGCGGCGACGGCGGTGTTCCGCCTGGGGGAGACGTATCGCAAGCTGGGGCGGACGAATGAGGCGCGGGCGCAGTATGAGCGGGTGTTGTTCGAGTTCGCCGACCAGTCAGCACTGGCGGGCGCGGCGATGAAGCAGATGCAGGCGGATTTTGGGAGGGCAGCGGTGCCAGCGTCGGTAACGACGACCAGTCCTGGCGATGATGCGCAGCGGAAACTGCTGTTGAGCGAATTGAGAATGCGAGAGGCGCAACTGGCTTCCTTGAAGAAGCTGAAGGCAGAGAGTTTGCCGATGGCTTTGATGCAATGGCAGTACAATGACCAATTGAACAGCCTGTTGAAATCTGGCGATGAACTGAGGTTGCAACGGGCGGTGAAACTGAAAGACCTTTCACCGGAGCATCCGGAGATCGTGCGGTCTGATGCGGCATTAAAAGAGAACGACAGGATGATAGCTGAACTGGTGGGGATCATCATGGGGCAGATGGAGGAGCGGGTCAGGTTGTTGGGTGAGCAGGTGAATGGGACGACGGTGGCGAATACCACGCGAAGTATTCCGACAAGGCCCTTACGAGTCTCTGCCGGAACTGTGGAGCCCGCGATACCTGTGGAGGAACAGGTGGAGATCGAGCGCTTGCGGGCGATGCTGAAGAACAGCCCGGATCTGATCAATGCGAAGGTGGAGGGGCAGCAGATACCTTTGCACAAGGCGGCGGGGTTGGGGCAGACGGCAGTGGCGGAATTTCTCGTCAAGAATGGAGCGGACATCAATAAAAAGTCTGATGGGATGGTATGGACGCCTTTGCTTGCCGCGGCTTACAACGGACACAAAGGGATGGTGGAACTGCTGCTGAAGCAAGGGGCGGACAAGGAGGCGATGGACACACAGAAGGTGACGCCATTGATCGCAGCCGCCAGCAAAGGCTATCGGGCAGTGGTGGGCGAGTTGATCGAAGCGGGGGCGAACGTCAATGCGCAGGATGGCGGGGGGTATACGGCGCTGCATTATGCGGCGATGGCCGGAGATCATGAGATGGCCAGACAATTGCTGAAGGCGAAAGCGGATCCGGGATTGAAGCTGGGAGATAAAACGTGGGCTGGCAGATCGGGGGATAAGGCAACCGCCCTGCATCTGGCGGCGAGAACGAACAGCCTGGTTTTGATCGACGCGCTGCTGGCGGCTGGAGCGGATGTGAAGGCGAGAGATGCCATCGGGCAAACGCCTTTGTTCGGGGCGTTCTCGCAGGGTAATGTGGAGATATTGAAGAGACTTATCGAGGCCAAGGCGGATGTGGCGGCGAGGAACATCGATGGGAGTTCGGTGTTGCACTACATCGGGAAATACACGACGCCAGAACTGGTCAGGGAAGTGGTGAAGGCGGGAGCGGACGTGAACGGTAAGGGAAGGGAGGGGTGGACGCCATTAGCCGCTGCCGTGGGGGCGGGGAAACTGGAAGTGGTGGAGTTGTTGTTGAAGAATGGGGCGGAACCGAATGTTATGTCACAGCACGCCATGACACCATTGATGCTCGCCATCTCGGCAAAAAATGCGGACATGGTGCGGCTGCTGCTGACCAACGGGGCGAAAGCGGTAAGGTTACCGGAGGCACCGGTCTGGCAGCACCCGGTGGTGGCTGCCGCGAAGCACGACGAGATCGAGATAATGCAAGTGTTGCTCGACCGGGGGGTGGACCTGTCCGTGACGAATGACAAGGGGTATACTTCGTTGCATTACGCAGTGGCGACGATGAATGGGCCGATGGTGGAGTTGCTGGTGAAGCACAAGGCCGATCCGAATGCGGTGCATCCGGGCAGTGGGGAAACGCCGATGACATTGGCACAGGCGGGGAGGATCGTGGATCTGGACAACCCGAACAAAACGGCAGGACGGCCAACGTCTCCTAATGTGCCCAGTGCGATCAGAAGTTCCACGCAGCCTTTCGGCGGGAGGCTGAGCGAGAGCGAGATCAAGGCGGGGTTTGAGCAAATCGTGAAGCTGCTGGTGGAGCATGGTGGGGATGAGTTTTTCCGGCGGCGGGCGGTGATCGCCGTGGGACGAAACTTGGAAACGGCCGAACCAATCTTCCGGAAGGATGCTGCTGGTATCAACCGTTATAGTTTGTACGAGTTGCTGGCTACCCAGTACTCCAGCCCTTTCAACCGGCTGGTATTTCCGGATTTCACCCGCATCACGATCAGCCGACTTGAAGGAAGCGGAGTGAAAAACCGGACGGTGAACATCGCCTCGGCGCTGGAGAGTGGAGATTGCGCAGGAGATCTCTGGCTGGAATGGGGAGATATCGTCGAGATACCGGAAGCGGATCATAACCTGACGGAACCCTGGGGGGGATTGCCAGCGTCATTACGGAATACGCTGGTCACTTGCAACCAGCGGAAAGTGGTTCTGACGGTGAAAGGGAACACCTATGGGCTGACCTTGAAACCGATGCTCCATTTTCTTGTCCCACCAGGAGTGCCGCTGATGCCGGGGACAGTTCCGCCGGGAGCTGCTATTCCGCCAATGAGGACGGTGGTGTATACGAACCTGGGCAGCATGAGGTTGAGCAGTGTGGTTTTCGATTCCAAGGCGTTGCTGGCCAGCTCGGATCCCAAACGGGTGAAGGTGACGCGGGCAGTGTCCAAGTCGGGGGAGAAAAAAGAAATGCTGTATAATGTCGGTGAGATCCAAAACACACCGAACGACCTGTGGCTGCGGGATGGGGATGTGATCGAGGTGCCGGAGAAGGAGTAAGAGGGGAAAGGATGAATTATGAGTTATGAATTATGAATGGGAGTGAAAGAAGAAAATGGACTTGAGCTCGGTGGATTGATTGGAAGGAAGGTTATGAAGAGGAGTGTGATGATGGAGAGAAAGCACATGAGGGGTTGCGCAGGAGGGATTGAGCAGGTAAATATCTGGGAATCCCTAACGCAAAACGTTGTGCGCATGAATAAGCCATCTCGTACCCCAGTCACGTCATCCCGTCGTCGTTTTCTCCAGACTACTGCCATCGCCACTGCCGCGCTTGCCATGCCGCGAGTGTTGACGGCGCAGAAATCGGACGCCAAACGCCCGACGGTGGGCAGTGGGGAGCATACGTATGAGGTGATCCATAATCATGTGCAGTTGCCGGACAAGTATACGTGGCAGACGACGCATAATGTGGCGGTGGACAAGGACGGGAACATCTATGTGATCCATGAGGGGCGTGAGGATCAGAAGGATCATCCATCGATTTTTGTTTTCGATGAGAAGGGAAAATTCATCCGGGCGTTTGGTAAACAATTTCAGGGTGGCGGACATGGGTTGGAGATCATCACGGAGGGCAAGGAGCAGTTCGTGTATGTGACAGCGTATCAGCAGGTGAAGAGTTTTGCGAAGCTGACGTTGAAGGGCGAAATGGTGTGGGAGAAGCGTGCGCCGATGGAGTCGGGCGTTTATCTGAAGGATGAGGATACCAAACCGATAAAGCGCTGGGGATTGGATGCGTTCCTGCCGACAAATTTTGCATTCATGCCAGATGGGAGCTTTTATCTGGCGGACGGGTATGGCTCGTATCGCATCCACAAGTATGACAAGGATGCGAACTGGAGGAGCATGTTCGGTGCACCGGGCAAGGCGGATGGGCAATTCAATCTGCCGCACGGAATCTGTTTCGATAATCGCGTCGGTCGCGAGAAGTCATTGGTGATCTGCGATCGCTCGAACGCACGTCTTCAATGGATGACGCTGGACGGAAAGCATATCAAGACGATGACGGGCTTTTACATGCCGGCGAATGTGGATACTTACAAGGATGTGTTGCTGGTGCCGGACTTGAGCGCGCGCATCACGTTGCTGGACAAGGACGACAAGGTGATCGTGCATCTGGGGGAAGATCCGGAGTGGCGAAAAGCGGTGATGGCGAATAATCGCGCGATGCGGGCGGAAGCCGATGGTAAGAGCTGGGTGAGCGGGAAGTTCCTGCATCCGCACGATGCGTGCTTTGATGCGAAAGGAAATATTTTGGTGGCGGAATGGGTGAACACGGGGCGCATCACGCTGTTGCGCAAGGTGGGGTGAGTGTGAACCAGGTTAACGCACCTGCTTCACTTCCAGTTTGGTGAAGCGGGTGGGGGAACGCCAGGAGGCGAGGGTGAGGTGGGTATTGGTCCAATCACCGGACCAGTCCCAGGGCGGCGTGATCTCCAAGTGCCGCCCGGTGAGCGGGTAGGTTTGGAGAAGTTTGTCCTGATGATAAACGTGAATGACGTTGGGACGGACTTGGAGCAGGAATTCGTAATTTTGACCATTCACGAGGGGGAAATGGAATGAGCCTTGAGAACGGAGGTCTTGACCATCGAACATCTGCACGCCGCTGAGGCCGGGATGTTCCCAGGCATCGAATTCCAGCGCGCCCATGCCTTGAGTGGTGCGGAAAAAGAGCGCGATGGATTGGGTGCCACCGAGACGGGTGAGGGCAACGCGGATATCGTAACTGGTGCCGAGATTTTTTACGGGAATGGCGAGCAGCGCGGACTGGGCATCATGAAGTGAGGTGAGTGAACCGGCGGATTTTTCCCAGTCGCCACGATGAAGCGCGGTAGCGGGATCAGTGGTGGCGATGAGGTTGGTCCACTCGGGAGACTGTGGTGGAGCGGAGAAAAACCACATGATGAGAGCGGCAAATAGGATGCCGCCGGAGACGAAGAGGAGGAAGAGTTTTGAGTAGCGAGAGGGAGATGATGATGGAGGCGGAGGTGGTGCTGGCTTTGGAGTTTCAATGTCTTCAAGACCAGCGGCGAGCAACGCTTTGGCATCCAGTCCTTTCAGGACGGGACGCCGTGACGTTGGTTTCTGGTCTTGAGACATGTTCAGCCCACGGCTTCCAGCAAGAGCCGGATCTCGTCCTGAAAATCGTTCTCGTCGAGCTGCGTCTCACGCACTTTGCGGATGAGCTTGTCGCGGTATTGCGTGCGCAGGCGGTGTACGGCGGATTTGATCGCGGGGCGGCTCATGTTCAGCGCTTCTTCTGCACGAGCGTAGTCGTCCGTCTCCGGTTGGGAGGTGAGATAAGGACGCAGGACATCGAAAATATCGCCACGCTCTTTTTCAGCCCAATCTTTGCCGAGGTCAGTGATGACGTTCTCCAAGAGCGTCAACGCCCATTGACGGTCATACATCTTGTCCGCCGATTCACCAGTGATGAGCTGCTCCGCATACCAGCTTTCGGCCTCGATGACATCAAAGGAAACCGCCTCCGTGCCGCCACCGCGTTTCTGCGAAGATTCACGCCGCGCCTCGTGGCCGATGTGCCGCTTGAACGCCGTGAGCAGAAAGGTGCGCAACTTGCCTTTTTCCGCATCGGCGCGACTGAACAGGTCTTTCTCCAGCACTTGGATGAAGAAACCTTGCACGAGGTCTTTCGCATCTGCCGAAGCAAAACCCGATCGACGGGCAAACGCATACAGCGGAAACCAGTACGCCCGGCACAACTCCTCCAGCGCCTGGTGCGCTGTGGGGTCGTCACCACGCGCTTGCGCCACCACGCTCCAGCGCGTGGTCACAAAGGCGGCATTGCTGTTCGGCTCCTCAACCATTGGAACAATTTTGCCCCAGCAAATCAGCGGCCAAAAGAAAAATCACTTTTTCTGCAACCGGTGTCAAAAAACCGGCAAGTAGAGGGTGAGATGAAAAATAGAGTCGTAATGATGGTGGTTGTTGTGCTGGGGCTTTTGCTGGCCCAAAGCGGTCTTGGACAGGGTTTTCCGAATGTTCCGCAAACGGCGGGAGCACGTCTAACTCCCTTGGTAGGAACGAATAACGGGCGCATGGCGATTATCGCCTATCACAATGGCTGGCTCTACACCTCGCCAGAATCGCCGGACAGCTTGGCCGGTTCGGACATTCAGGCACGACGCTGGAATATCTCGAACCTAGGGAATGTTTATGTGGAGGAAGTGCTGGGTGTCTCGCCGCAAGCGGTGAATGCCCATGGCTATTTCAATGTCGGCGACCGTCTCGTGCTCGGTCCGAATAACGCGGGCAGCAGCTGGACATTTCGTGCGGCTTCACCCGGTGTGAATGAGCGCGGGCCGATGGCGGGTTTGGGCAATGTGGGGGTGCGCGGTTCGCTCTTCTATCCGTGGTTCATCGGTCCGACTTACTGGAGCTACAACGCGGTGGAGGGGAATGCGGAGTTGTCGTTGCGCGGTCAGGTGCTTTCGAGCTGGGATCACCTTGGACTTACGGGCGTGATCGGTCATCCGTTCATCGTGGGAAATCTGCTCATCTTCGCCTCCGATCAAAGCCGCACGGGCGTGGCCACGTATGACATCAGCGATCCGGCGAATCCGCGTTTGCTGGATGTATTGAAAACCGGTGGGCCCGGCGGTTACTGGCCGGAGTTGTGGGGTGGTGATGGCAAGCTCTACGTCGTGTTTCCCTATCGCGAGAATGGTCGCGGCATGCGCGTGGTGGATGTGACTGATCCGGCGAATCTCCGTTTTCTCGCAGATGTGCCGTTGCCCGGTGATGAGCCGATGTATGCGCAATTCCAAGATGAATACGCCTTCATCGGCAGTCACAAGGTGGACATGCGTTCGCTGCAATCCGTGCTGACCTTCAATACGGCTGCACAAGGCGTGGATGCGAGCCAGTTCGCGTTGCCTTTGGGCAATCTGCTCGTGACCGGTGGCGTGGGTGAATTTCAAGGCATGGCCATCTGGGCACATCAAGCGGCACCGGATACGCGTGGGCCGTCCGTCGGCTATCATATTCCACGCGCAGGACAGACGAATTATCCCGCCGGTCTGCCAATCACCTTGTTGATCCATGAAACGTTGGAAACGCACACGATCACGGTGGGTGAAAACTTCATCGTGCGGCCAGTTGGTGGAGCAAGCATCTCAGGAACGGTGACGTTTGCATTTGATGACATCCTGACATTCACGCCCAATCAGCCGCTGCAAGCCGACACCACGTATGAAGTGGTCATTCCCGCAGGTGGCATTCGTGATGCGGCGGGCAATGGCATTGAAGGTTACTCGTTCACATTCTCAACGGGTAACAGCGTGAATGGCAATCTACCGCCAACGGTCACAAGTTTCACCGCCACGCCGTATCCCGCACAGCCGTTGATGGAGATTTCTTTTCAAGCCGCAGGCAGCGATCCAGAAGGCAATGCGTTGTCCTATCGTTTTGATTTCGGTGATGGTTCGGTGAGGACAGATTGGAGTGGAGTGACGACTGCGACACATTCCTACGCGAATGCCGGTCACTACCAGGCGAAGGTGCAAGTGCGCGATAACTCGGGTGTCATCACCACCCGTGCGACAACTGTGACCGTGATGCCGGAACTTCCTGCGGGCAATCGTCCCACACACAGTTCGCAGGTCGTGGTTGATACGGCACGTCGCACAGTCTGGACGGTGAATCCGGATAATAATTCCGTGCGCTCCTTCCATGCAGACACGCTGGTGGCTGGACCTGAGATCACTGTGGGTGCTGATCCACGCAATGTGGCGGTTGATGCCAATGGTAATGCCTGGGTTACGTGCCATGATGCGGATCGCATCGATATTATCAGTCCTGCTGGTGCTTTTCAGACGATTCCCTTGCTCTACGGCAGCGCGCCTTTCGGCATTGTGATGAGTTCGGATGGGTTGATCGCTTACGTTTCCTTGCATGGCAGCGGGCAAGTGATGCGCTTCAATACGGGCACGCGCACTTCATCGGGCGTTCTTTCAGTGGGACCGACTCCACGCGCGATGGCTTTGAACGCTGATGGCAGCCGTCTTTATGTCACGCGATTCATCTCGCCACGGCATCGCGGGGAAGTGTGGGCGGTGGATACGACGGGTGCGATGTCAGTGAATCGCACTCTGGCAATTCCCAAGTTCGGCGGGGAATCACATCGCGATGGCACGGCGGAAGGCAAGGGCATCGCGAACACTTTGGCCGGCATCGCGCTTTCGCCTGATGGCACGCAACTCTTCATCACCGGCAACAAGATGAACACGGATCGCGGCGTGCTTACAGACTCTGAACTCACTCAAGATAACACCGTGCGCAATATCGTGGTGGTGATGAATACGGCAAGTGGGCAGGTGACGGATTCGCTCGACATTGATAACAGCGATTCCTCGAGCGCCGTCACGTTCTCGCCGTTGGGCGATTACTTTTTCGTCACCTTGCAGGGAAATAATGAAGTTGCCATCTTTGATCGCCTGGCGGTGAACAGTGAAGCGGGTCTAGGCGGTTTGATCACGCGTCATGGTGTGGGGCGTGCGCCGCAAGGTGTCGCTGTTGATCCCGTCACGCGTCGTGCTTTTGTGAGTAATTTCATGGCGCGTTCGGTATCGGTACTGGAGGTGGATCAGTTTCTTGCCACGGGTGCGTTGAATATTCCGACGAATACGGTTCAGACGATTGTCACGGAAGCGTTGTCTCCCGCTGTGCTACGTGGCAAGCAGCTCTTCTACGATGCCTCGGATACGCGCATGAGTGCTGAGGGCTACATCTCCTGTGCGACGTGCCATAATGATGGCGGGCAGGATGGGCAGGTGTGGGATTTCACCGGGCGCGGCGAAGGTCTGCGCCGTACGATCACGTTGCGCGGTCGTTCTGGTATGGCGCATGGAAACGTTCACTGGAGCGGTAACTTCGATGAGATTCAGGATTTCGAACACGATATCCGCAATGCCTTCGGCGGTTCCGGCTTCCTGACGAATGAACAGTTCTTCCAGACGAACGATCCGTTGGGCGCGAGCAAGGCGGGATTGAACGAAGACCTCGATGCGTTGGCTGCGTATGTGGCCAGCTTGGGCAATCAGCAATTGCCGCGCAGTCCGTATCGCATGAGCAATGGTTCACATACTGCGGATGGCTTGGCCGGTCGTGCTGTGTTCACCACACTGAATTGCAACTCCTGCCATGCTGGGCCGACGATGACCGATGAGGCATTTCACAATGTTGGAACATTGCGCGCTACATCGGGTCGCCGTCTGGGTTTGCCGCTGACGGGGATTGAGACACCGACACTTCGAGGGCTTTGGGCGAATGCGCCGTATCTGCATGATGGTTCTGCGCCGACGTTGGAAGATGTATTCAGCGTCGCTGGTGGCCGGATGTATCCGGCGGAGACAGGCGTGCGTGGCGGTCAGGCTGAGCTGCATTCCAACGCAGGCGATATCGCGAACAACTATGACGCCACGGTGCGTGGGCGTGCGATGGTGACGCTGGTGCAAAACAGTTCGTTACGTTTCGATCAGGTCGATGGTGGCACAGGTGGCGTGGGAGCGATCGAGATCCGCTACAGCAACAGCAGTCCAGTGCCGTTGACCCTTCGCGTGAATGGCGTCGATCAGGTGGTGAATCTTCCCTTCGTAGGGAATTATCCGGTATGGAGGCATACGGTGTGGATGACGCAGCGAGTTGAAGGTGTTGCGTTGTTCGCAGGAGAAAACAATGTCGTGGAGCTTGTTACTTCCGGGTTCTCTACCTTGAGCGTGGATGAAATGCTCGTATCCACGACGAATCACTTGCAGCAAGCACACGCGCATCGCCAGGTGCAATCGCTGACGGCTCAGGAGCGTGCGCAACTGCTTGCTTACTTGCGCGAACTGGATGGCAGCCTGGTGGAGAATGGTCCTGCAGCGCCGCCAGCCATCACGTTGCAAGCGCCGATCGATGCTTTGCAAAACGGATTCAGCCAGCAAACACCGGTGCGTTACAATCTACAGTTTAGTCGGCCGGTAAGCGGATTGACGGTTGCTGACTTGGCTTTGAGCGGCACCACGGGGGCTCAGGCGTTGACGTTGGTGGAGTTGAATCCGGGTCGCAGCTATCGCGTGGAGATCGCGGATATGTTGAAGAGCGGTGTCATTCAACTGCAAGTGCTGACGGGAGCGGTGCAGGATGGAGCGGGCATTGCCAATGCAGTCAGCCCCTTGGTTGCGGTGCAATGGCAGCCGTTGGTGGATGATCTCGTGACTCTGAGCGATGAGTTTGATCACACGAGTTCCCTGACGAACTGGCACAGCCTGAACCAGACAGAAGGTTGGGGTGTGAATCAATTGGAAGCGTTGGATGTGAATGCGACGCGCGCAGGGCACATGCGGTTCATGCCGCACACGGTGTCGTGGTACATGAACAATCAAGGGCCGCTGGTGTATAAGGAGATCACGGGGGATTTCGTGGCGACACTACGTCTGCAAGTGCAGCGTCGCAATGGCCTGCCGGGGCGGCCGGAAACCTCATGGTCCTTCGGTGGGTTGATGATCCGCACGCCGCGTAATATCACTGCAGCCGGACCTTCACCTTCAGCACCATTGAATACACGCCTTGCATGGCCGCCAGCGGGCTATGCGACGGATTGGACGCCCGATGGTGAGAACGACATCGGCATCTCGCTGGGCTCTCCTTACAACTGGATGAATCCGAATCCGAATCAATGGGCGGTGAGCTCGCGGTCCACGGTGAATGGTGAGACATCAATAAGCTGGAGCACGAACGATGTGCCGCTAAGCAGCAGTTGGGTCACATTCCAAGCGGTGCGTATCGGAAACACCATTATGCTGCTGCGCCGTCATGATGGCGGCGAATGGATCGTCACCGAACGGCATACGCGGCCAGACATGCCTGCGACAGTGCAGGTGGGATTGTTCGGTTTCACGGATCATGCGAATGCGGTGGCCGGTGGTTTCCTCACGCAACGTTTCGATTATCAAACTGCGTATCATCACAATCGCAATGTCATCAGCACTGCCAATGGTTATGCGGCGAATCCCGATCTAGTAGTTGATGCGGACTACTTCCGGTTCCAACGTCCACCGGATGGCTTGAGCGAACAGGCCTTGCTGAATGTTCCATTGAATGGGGAGACGCGTTGGCTGAGTGGCACTGCGTTGAATTCGACTTTGGGCGATGGTGTGAATGTGCCCTTCATCACTGCCTTGCCGGGTGGTGCCAAGCCGTTCGCGTTGTTCGCCAGCTCGGCGGGGGTTGTCGCGAATCCGTTAGCGGATGCGGATGGGGACGGGCAATCGAACTTTGCTGAGTGGGCGTTGGGCGGCACTAATCCTGCCGATGCGGGTGATGCTCCAGCGATTGTGACCTCCACCTACACAGATGCCGGGCAAACATGGCTGGTGCTATCGCATCTGCGTTTGATTGGTGGTGTGACGAACTCCACCGCCTACGCGAATGCTGGAGCGATTTATGAGGTGACGGGCAGTGAAGATCTCGACTGGTGGGAACTCGCACCAATAGGCATCGCCAATCTTGAGAACTTGCCAACGCCACCTCTTGGTTATCAGTGGGCGAGCTTCCGTTGGCCAGCTCCAGTGAGCGGTTCGAGTCGTGGATTTCTTCGTTTCAGATTATCTAGTGAGACACCATAAACTCATGCTTTGTTACATTGCCCGTCATCCACACCGGATGGCGGGCAATTTTTGTTTAAGGACCAGCAAGTATCTGCCGATAGGAAGGCGAGCAGGGGATGGCAATGACTTCCCTTGCGTGATTTCAATGAAACGAATCCTGATACTTGGTCTGTCATGTTTTGCCACTGTAACTGCTTTGAACGCAGCGGAATCCGTTGCAAATAAAAGCAGCTATCATCTGTTCAACCCCACGCCGTCGGAGCAGATGCGTGAGATGAGCACGGATCGTCCGGACAAGACGGAAAGTCCCTACACCGTGGATGCCGGCCATTTTCAGGTGGAGTCGGATATCGCGAATTTTTCCTACGACCACGACACCGCTGCGGGAGCAGACATCCGCACGCGTAGCTGGTCGCTGGGAACGTTGAATCTCAAGGTTGGGCTCAACAACCGTTCGGATCTGCAGTTGGTCGTGCCAAGCTGGAACCATGTTCGCACGGATGATCAAGTGGCTGGAACGCTCACAAAGCAATCTGGTTTCGGTGACCTCGTGGCTCGCCTGAAGGTAAATCTCTGGGGCAATGACAGCGGTGATACAGCTCTCGCCGTGATGCCGTTCGTGAAGTTTCCTTCGAATACCGATGCCTTGGGCAATAAAGATTACGAAGGCGGCTTGATTGTCCCTCTGGGCATCGCTCTTTCAGAAAATTGGAGCCTCGGTCTGATGACGGAGTTCGACATCATCAAGGACACCGCCAGTTCCGGTTATCATCCAGAGTTCATCAACAGCATCACGGTGAGCCGTCCCATTTTCGGTGAAGTCTCGGCGTATCTGGAATTCTTCAGTGCGGTGAGTGCGGAACGCGGCACACCGTGGATCGGCACGGTGGATTGCGGTATCACGTGGGGGATCACCAAGAACATGCAGCTCGATTGCGGCATCAACTTCGGCGTCACCCGCGCTGCTGAAGACATGAATCCGTTCCTCGGCTTCACCTTCCGCTACTAATTCAATTTTTTCGACGTTTAATCATGCAAATCAGCCTGCGGACAAAAGTGTTGAGCATCAGTGCGGTGGGTGCACTGCTTATCTTCATCGTCGGTGCCGGTGCTGTGCACCAGCTGCGACAGATGATCGCGAACCAGGAAAAGATGAGCGAGGCCAACTCCGCCCTGCGCAATCAACTGGAGGCGGACATGATGCACGATGCCATCCGCTCGGATGTGCTCGCCGCCTTGCGCGCCAGCAGCCGGAAGGAGGCAGCGGAATTGCAACAGGCAAAGGCTGCTCTCACCGATCATTCCCAAACTATCCGGAATCGTTTCAAAGAAAACGATGCGATGAGCCTGACCGAGGAAACCCACAGTGCGATCAAAGCTGTGAGCGGTCCATTGGATGCCTATGTCCAGCAGGCAGAAAAAGTTCTCGCCGCAGGTGGAGCGAATCCCGCCGAAGCTGACGCATTGATGCCCGCTTTCACGAAATCATTTACTGATCTCGAAGAAGCGATGGAGAAGGTGAGCGATGTCATCGAGGCAGGCAGTGAAGCCTATGCCAAATTGAACGAAGAGCTCTGCCAGGCCTTTTATACGCGCTTGATCGCCACGGTCGTGCTGGGTGTGATCGTTTTGATTGTTGTTGCGATCGCAGTAGCTCGCAGCATTCCGAAACCGTTCCAGACATTGACCAATCAGATGGCGGAGATGGCCCGGGCAGTGGACACGGCTTCAGGTCAAATTGCCGGAGCCAGCCAAGGGTTGGCCGAAGGAGCGAGCCAGCAGGCCGCGAGTCTTGAGGAGACGAGCGCGAGTCTGGAAGAGATGTCGTCGATGACCCGCCGCAATGCCGAGCACGCGCAGCGGGCGAAAGATCTGGCGAACCAGACCCGTCAAGCAGCGGATGTTGGGGCGACGGACATGGGAGCGATGACGCGTGCAATGGATGAGATCAAGGGAGCCAGTGATAACATCGCGGCCATCATCAAGACGATCGATGAGATTGCTTTCCAGACGAATATTTTGGCTTTGAACGCCGCGGTGGAAGCCGCGCGAGCGGGTGAAGCCGGCATGGGCTTCGCCGTGGTGGCGGACGAAGTCCGCAACCTGGCGCAGCGAAGTGCGACTGCCGCGCGTGAGACGGGCGAGAAGATCGCCGATGCGATCCGCAAGAGCCAGCAAGGCGTGGAGTTGAGCGGGAAGGTGGCGAAGAGTTTGGAAGAGATCGTAGGGAAGGCCCGTCAAGTGGATGAATTGGTGGGGGAGATCGCCGGAGCTTCCCGAGAGCAGAGCACGGGCATCAGCCAGGTGAACGAAGCGGTGACGCAGATGGACAAAGTGACGCAGGGCAATGCGGCGAGTGCCGAGGAGAGTGCGGCGGCAGCGGAAGAACTGCACGCACAGGCTGCCGCACTGAAGGGAGCTGTGGAGCAGTTGCAGGCGCTGGTGGGAGGGAAAGGTGAAGCAGCCGTTACGGTAAATCACGCGAAACCAGCAGCCGTCGCGAAATCAGCAAGTGGGAGCAAAGTGTTGCGCCCGACTGTCACGAAAGCTTCCGCATCCAAGCCGAGTTTGGCAACCAATGGCGCCAACGGTCACAACGGCAAGCATCAAGACCCGCTTCCCATGGAAGAGGCCTTCAAAGACTTTTAAAACCCGCAGTTAATACAGCACACAGTTATTTCGAAGATTCTTCATGAACCAGAAAAACATCATCAAAGTTCTGCCCGCCGTGGTCGGTGTGGCTCTCGCGGTAACTCCAGCCCTCGCGCAAACGGCTCCGGCCAAGCCTGCACCGGCAAAGGCTCCAGCAAGCGCTGGCCTGGTCAACGACTGGTTGCGCAAACAGGATGATGCGTTCAAGGCTTTCGATATCGGAGCTGAAACCCGTCTGCGCTACGAGATGTTCCAAAACGGCTTGAGCACGGACAGCTCTGCTGCCGGTGTCTCGCGCCATTTTATCGATGGCATTGATAACGACGACGCCGTGCTCTACTTCCGCCAGAAAGTCCACTTGGGCTACAAGGCAGCGGATTGGCTGGGCTTCTATGTGCAGGGGCGTTACAGCGCCACCGGCGGTGATGATCAGGCAGCGAATCCCGGTGAGGATTTTGTCGATGTGTTCCAAGCCTACGTGGACTTGGGTAACAAGAAGGAATTCCCACTGACAGCACGCATCGGTCGTCAGGTTCTGTCCTACGGCGATCAGCGCTACGTCGGCCAGTCGAACTGGAGCAACGTGGATCGCTCTTTCGATGCCTTCAAACTGCGCTACGAAGCCAAGGATATCTGGGTGGATGCTTTCATGAGCCGTGTCGTGCTGACGGATGACAACGAGTTCAACGTATCGAATGATTACGATCTTTTCTCCGGCGTCTACGCAGGCACGAAGACATTGATCCCCAAGCAGGAAACGGAAGTCTATTTCCTCTCCCGCAATGCCTCGGTGGGTTCTCCTACGGCCACGACGGGTGCTCCGACCGCAGGCGGTCCTTCCGCACGTGACATCTACAGCCTTGGCTTTCGCGTGAAATCGTTGCCCGGTGAATTCAAGGGCTGGGATTACAGCGCTGAATTCATCCAACAATTCGGCAGCGTGAATGTCGGTGGTGCGCAAGGCCGCATCAAACAAGACGCCTTCGCCGCTTCACTCGGTGGCGGTTATACGTTCAAGGAGGTGTTCGCCGAACCTCGTGTCGGATTCCTCTACAACTATTCCTCAGGCGACAACAACCCGACGGACGGCAAGAGCGAAACGCTTGAGACATTGTTCGGTACGAATCACGGCCTCTATGGTCTGATGGATTTCACGGGTCTGCGTAACACCCATAACCCGACGCTGAGCCTGAACCTGAAGCCTGCGAAGGCGTGGAAGGTCAGCTTGGATTACCACATGTTCTGGCTGGCGAATGACCGCGACTTCTTCTACCCGCAATCGGGTGGCGGACGCGCTGCGAACGGTTACGGTCGCAATACGCAATACAGCAAGTTCATCGGTTCCGAGATCAACCTGACCGCAGCTTACACCATCAAGCCATGGTGGAATCTCGAGTTCGGTTATGGTCATTTCTTTGCGGGAAGTTATATCAAAGATTCGCTTTCAGCCGCGGGCAACCGCGCTGCCGATTCGGACTGGGGTTACGTCCAGACGGTATTCAAGTTCTGACGCTTCTCCGTTCGTTCCTCCGCAGGCGCCCGGGCGTGCATTCCCGGGCGCCTGTTTTATGGACTCATCTCCGTAACAACCTGTCACTAAAGTCCAGGATATAACTGCCGATATTTAGGCAATACTGGCTTCGGGAGTTTCCCGAGAATGCACTCCAATCCGATTTAAATAAAAATATGAACCAGCCGATCTGCATCACGTTCGCAACTCTCATCTTGCTTTTCACCCGGCTAACAGCGCAGGCGCAGCTTGATCCGGCCGCTCAGGCCAGGGTGGATGCTGCTGTAATGGACATTCAGCAATGGGCCTCCAACCCCGCAATCGTGAAAGCGGTATCGGCCCAGAATGCCACCCTTCCGGCGGATTATTCAGCCATGACACAGGATAAGTGGAAGGTGGCTACGATCTTGGACCCTTTCGTCCGTTCCTTCTCCAAGAATGAAGCCGGGGCATTCCTCAAAACCAAAAAGACGGACACCGTTTCTGAAGCATTCATCTCGGATGCGAACGGTCTTAAGGTCGGTTTCCTCTCCAAGACATCGAGCTGGAGTCATAAAGGCAACCCCAAACACGAAGTTCCGATGACTGGCAAAATTTGGCAGGGCAAGGTCGAGCTGGATGAGTCCACTGGGCTGCAGCAAGTCCAAGTCTCCGTGCCTGTGCTCGCTGATGGCAAGCCAGCGGGTTCTCTTGTAGTTGGTTTGGTGCTCTCCAAGTTGGAGAAGTAAGCGGCCTGTTTCAGGTTCGAAAACTTATGAAAAAATTCAGCATCCCGCGCCAGATGATGGTGTTCATCGTGGCTTTTGGCGCGGTGAGTCTCATTTTGTGTGCGGCGCTTGGTGTGTTGCTGCGCGATTCTCTCGGCCATGCCGAAAGATCAGTCAGCAAGTCGACTGAAGAATTCGACCGCAGCTATCACTTGCTCGAAGTGCTGGGCTCGGGGCAAAGCCAGCTGCAGCGATTGTTGCGCATGAAAGACGCGGACGATATCGAGAAAGGCATCAAACTCCTTGAGGACATGCGGGCTGAGGTTCGCAAAACGATCAAGGACGACGGACAGGTTCTGGCTAAAGTTTCTCAATCTTATGAAACACTGGTCATCGCGCAGCAGAAGTCCCTGGATGCGTTGCTGCTCGGCAAATACAGCGATGCGAATGAAGTTTTCCTTGGTGAAACTTGTGCCGTTTATGAGGGCTTGCTGAATGAACTCGAAGATTCACAGAACAAGGCGCGTGAACTGGCGGCGACGGATTTCGCGGCGCAATCACAGGCGATTCATAGGAAAGTTTATATCCGCGGAATCATCACTTTCGCAGTGATGATCGGGTTGATGGTTTTCGGCTGGAATCTCAAATCTCATATCACACGTGCCTTGCAATGGCTCTCAGAGCAAATGGCAGTGATGAGCAAGCAGGTGGATCTGGCCTCGGAACAAATAGCTGGATCAAGCCAAAGCCTGGCTGAAGGGGCGAGCCAGCAGGCGGCCAGTTTGGAAGAGACGAGCGCCAGCCTGGAAGAGATGTCATCAATGACCAAGAGGAATGCCGAACATGCTCAACGGGCGAAAGATCTCGCAAATCAAACAAAACTGGCTGCTGATATCGCTGCAGAGGACATGGGAGCGATGAGCCGTGCTATGGATGACATCAAAGGAGCCAGTGACAACATCGCTGCAATCATCAAGACGATCGACGAGATAGCATTTCAAACTAACATACTGGCATTGAACGCCGCTGTGGAAGCTGCTCGAGCCGGTGAGGCCGGCATGGGATTTGCGGTGGTGGCAGACGAAGTCCGCAATCTTGCACAGAGAAGCGCTACAGCCGCCCGTGAAACCGGGGAGAAGATTGCAGATGCGATCCGCAAAAGCCAGCAAGGCGTGGAGTTAAGCGGCAAGGTGTCCAAGAGCCTGGACGAGATCGTCGGGAAAGCCCGTCAGGTAGATGATCTGGTAGGAGAGATTGCCGGAGCTTCGCGGGAGCAGAGCACAGGCATCAGCCAGGTCAATGAGGCTATGACGCAGATGGACAAAGTGACGCAAGGCAATGCCGCAAGCGCCGAGGAAAGTGCGGCTGCTGCTGAAGAATTGCACGCCCAAGCAGCGGCATTAAGGGGAGCCGTGGAACAGTTGCAGGCATTGGTCGGTGCGAAAGCAGAGGCAGAAATAGCAAGCAAACCCAAGACGGTTCCGTACAGCACGGGTGCAAAAGTGTTGCGCCCTGCAACTGCTGCAAAAACGAAATCTTCAGCGTCTCAGCCCATGATGCCAGCTCAGAATGGCGATAATGGCAAACATCATGTTTCCCTTCCAATGGAAGATGCCTTTAAAGATTTCTAGACGCATGAGAATATTGATCGCTGACGATGACCGCACTTCACGCGTTCTGCTGGCCAGAATCCTAAGGAATGAGCCAGATTGCAGCGTCGTTGAAGCCATGAACGGAGAGGACGCATGGGCCTGCCTGAATGAGGCAAAACTCCCCGATCTGTGCATATTTGATATCAGGATGCCCGCCATGAGCGGTCTCGAATTGCTTCAGAAAATGCGGGCTGATAAACATCTGCAAGCGATTCCAGTCATTCTTTGCACCGCCGTGAGTGATCGCAATGTGATAGTTCAGGCTGCCGCCCTGGCGGTGAAATACTATATTGTCAAACCTTACACCGAGGCCCTCGTTTTGACGCAAGTAAGGAATGTAAAAGAGACTCTGTTGCAGGCTCAGATACAGTCTGAAAAGTCTAAACCCGTGGCGCCTTCTGTTGAGGCTGTTCCCGCCGCCGAGGCCGCTCCAGCTGTTGTTGAGCAATAACTAAACCTGCTGACTTCCTTTCTGGCGAAGTTGGCGAATCGGCTCTTAGCGAACTTGGTCAAGAGTTTGGTGCCTAGAGCGGTTCAAAAAATACGGTAGCCGATGGTCTGGGGAGCGAAGCGGGAGTTTTTTTTGGGGGGGCTGGGGTCGTTTCGGCTCAGTCACAGGGTCTTATTGGAACCTGCTCCTTCGCCAAAGCCTCGACAGAGCCCAAAAATTAGCGAAGCAATCGTCTACAGTATTTTTTGAGACGCTCTAGAAATTGGGTTCCGTGAATACGTTCGCGACCATGTTCTGCATTTCGCTTACACCAAACGGCTTTTGCATGGCGCGGTGAGCGCCCAGTTTGACCGCGAGCATAAGATAGTTGATCGCCTCCATGCGGCCTCCTCCAGACATGGCGATGATCTTGATCTCCGGTTGTATCACGCGCACGCGTCGTATGGTCTCGAGACCGTCCATATCCGGCATGATCATGTCAGTGATGAGCAGGGAAAACTTCTGCTGTTCACAAAGCCGGACGGCCGCTTCACCAGACGGTGCTTCCTGCACCTGATGTCCTGCACGTGCCAAAGCGATCGCATAAGAGCGTCGGAGTGTCGGATCATCGTCGACTACCAAAATGGATCTTACGTTGTTCTCGATTGCTGCGCTCATCCTGTCTGCGATTCGTGCCTTTGCCTGTAATGGGAAAGGATTTCCCCGTCCTTCTATCGGCACTAACGGAGATGGCTTTAGCAAAATAATGCAATATGTGTACCAGGCCGGAGGCGGCTTGACGGAGAGTGTTTAAGTTTTAGTCTGGCTGCCTAATTCATGAAAAAGACAGCCGCCTTTCTGTCCCTAGTTTTGGCCGTTTTGGCACAAAATGCCCCAGCTGCTTCAGGACCGGTCCCTATGCTTTCACCCGCCGGAGTGTTGAAGACAGTCCAACTGCCCGAGGGGTACAAGATAGAGCTGGTGCTGTCCGAGCCGGATATCAAGGAGCCGGTCGTGGCGGCCTTTGATGGCAATGGGCGCATGTTCGTGGCGGAGATGCGGTCCTACATGCAGGATATTGATGCCACGGGCAAAGATAATCCGATCAGCCAGATTTCATTGCACTGGTCGAGCAAAGGGGATGGGAAATTCGACAAACACACTGTGTTCATCGACAAGCTGCTCTTGCCGCGCATGATACTGCCGTTGGGGCCGGGTGAGCTGCTGGTGAATGAGACGCATACGCAGGATATCTATCTCTATCGCGATAAGAACGGTGACGGCGTGGCGGATGAGAAGAAGCTGTGGTATGCGGGCGGGACGCGTGGGGGAAACATGGAGCATCAGCAGAGCGGGCTGATCTGGGGTCTGGATAACTGGATGTACATGGCGGTGAACAACTGGCGTCTGCGCTGGCAGGGCTATGACCAGCCGCCGCTGAAGGAGTCCACCTATGGTAATGGCGGCCAATGGGGATTGACCCAGGATGATAATGGCAAGGCGTGGTTTGTGAATGCGGGAGGGGAACGCGGACCGCTGAATTTCCAGACGCATTTCATCTACGGGAATTTCGAGGTGAAGAACCAGTTCGTGGATGATTATGCGGCGGTGTGGCCGTTGGTGGGATTGGCGGATGTGCAGGGTGGGAAAGGTCGGTTCCGTCCCGAAGATAATACGCTGAACCATTTTTCAGCCACGTGCGGGCAGGAGATCTTTCGGGGTGACCGATTGCCGGCAGAGATACGCGGAAATCTTATCTTTGGCGAGCCGGTTGGGCGTTTGGTTCGCAGCACGAAGATCGAGGTGAAGGATGGTCTTACTTATCTGAGCAATCCGTATCCAAAGTCTGAGTTCCTTCGATCCTCGGATCCGAACTTCCGCGTGATCAATGCGAACACGGCGCCGGATGGCACGCTGTATCTGGTGGATATGTATCGCGGCATCATCCAGGAGGGTGATTGGACGAAGGAGGGGAGCTATTTACGCGGAGCCATCCTCAAGCATGGCTTGGAAAAAAACATCGGCAAGGGGCGTGTCTGGCGCATCACGCACAAGGATTTTAAGCCGGGACCGCAGCCCAAGATGTATTCGGAGACGCCGGCGCAGTTGGTCGCGCATCTGTCGCATCCGAACGGATGGTGGCGGGATCAGGCACAGAAGCTGATCATCTTGAAGGATGACAAGTCCGTGGTGCCTGCACTGACCAAGCTGGTGAAGGAAAGCACGAATCCATTGGCGCGTATCCATGCGTTGTGGACGCTTGAGGGCTTGAATGCACTCACGCCGGAACTGGTGCGCGAGAAATTGAAGGACACCAATCCACAGGTGCGTTCAGCAGCCATCCGTGCGAGTGAAGGTTTGTATAAGGCCGGTGAAAAGTCCTTGGACAAAGATGTCGCCGCATTGCTCCGTGATGCGGATACGACGGTGGCCATCCAGGCGCTTGGCACGGCCAAGTTGCTGAACTATCCGGAAGCAAAAGCGATGGTCCAGTCGACAGCGATGAGCACGAATGCAACGCCGGGCTTGCGGGAGATCGCTATCCAGATGCTCGCGCCAGTGCGCAGCTGGGGCAATGAATATACAGGCGCGCAGAAGAAGTCACTGGAGCGCGGTGATGAGATATTCAAGGAACTGTGCTTCGCCTGCCATAATCCCGATGGCAAAGGCACGCCGATCGAGGGCAAGCAAGGACTGACTATGGCCCCGCCGTTGGCTGGTTCACGCACGGTCACGGGGCATAAGGATGGATTGATCCATGTGTTGTTGAAGGGGTTGACCGGGCCGGTGAATGGCAAGACTTATGAATCACTCATGGTGCCGATGGAGAGCAATGATGACGAATGGATCGCGGCTATCGCATCCTATGTGCGCAACAGTTTCGGCAATCGTTCCAGCACGGTGACGCCGCAGGAAGTGGCGAAGGTGCGCGCTGCCTCCAAGGTGCGGATGGAGCCGTGGACGATCGAGGAATTGCACGCCGTCCTGCCGCAAGCGCCTTTAGGCGGTCGTAACAAGTGGAAGCTCACGGCGAGCCATAACGTGAAAAATCTGGACAAGGCTTTGGACGGAAATCCCACGTCGCGTTGGGACACGAGTGCGTTCCAAGTGCCGGGTATGTGGCTTCAGGTGGAATTGCCGAAGGAGACGGATATCGCCGGACTGGTGCTGGATACGGCCGGTTCAGCGGGGGATTATCCGCGTGGCTACGAAGTGCATGTTTCGCTCGATGGGAAGGAATGGGGCAAAGCTGTGGCGACAGGCAAAGGGACGACAGCGATGACGGAGATCGAGTTTAAACCAACGAAGGCGAAGTTCATCCGCATCGACCAGACGGGTGAAGTGAAGGGCCTTTTCTGGAGCATCCACGAGCTGGATATCCTTGAACCACCGAGCCCGAAGACAATCAAAGCGACCGCCAAGAAAGAAACCGGCGGCTTCGAGTGAGGTGATCTGTTTCACCCTTCGTGCGAGCCGGTGGATTCGCGGTGGCGAAATTCCCGCGGAGTCACGCCGGTGAGCTGCTTGAAATCTTTGCTGAAGAAGAAGCGGTCGGCGTAGCCGACCTGCTCGGCGATCTCTTTTATCGCATCCGTGGTTTCTGCGAGACGGCGTTTCGCCTGGTTGATGCGTTCGCGGCGAAGCCAGTCGATGGGGCTGGTGCCGAAAGCGGCTTTAAACACGCGACTGAAATGAGAAGCGCTCATGCCCGCGAGCTTCGCAAGTTCTTCTACCCGATGACGCTCGAAGTAGAAGAGTTTCATGCGCTCCACCGGAGCACGCAGTGTCGGGGGGATACTGGGTGTTTGAGGCTCGGGATCGCGTAAGCGAGCACAGAAGGCGAGGGCGATCAACTGGCCGATAGCAGCGTGGACCAGAGCCGGAGCTTCTGGGGCATTGTCGGGCATCAACTGAAAGATTTCTTCATAGAGCGGTTGAGCAGCTCTGAGGTCAAAGCCGGAAAAAACGGGAGCTTCCGTCACTGAGAGAATGTCACACATCCGGGCGAGGCGGGGACCTTCGATGCGCACCCAGTAAACTTCCCAGGGGTCTTCTTTCATGGCTCCATGTTCATGAGGGTGATGACAGTTGATCCAGACGAACTGGCTGGGTTTTACGCTGTGCGTATTGCCAGCCACACGAACATAACCTCGACCCTTTAAACAAAGGATAAGCTCATGACCGGGGAAGTGATTGCGCTGAATCCGGTGGTCTGGTCCGCCGATGAGATGGCCGGCGCGAGGGACGGTATAAAACACATCCTGATGCACCGGATTCGGTGTCGCGAAGAGAGATATGGGAAAGCTGCTTTTTCGCCGTGTGGAGCGCATAGTTGGATAATACAACTTTAACGACGGGACGCTCCATTTATTTTTCGATGTCAGGACGTCAGATTGGACACGATGAATTCACGCCGTAAACGTATCGCTGCTTTGCTCGCGCTGTGGACCTGTTGTGCGCACACGTCGGCACAGGCGGCGGAAGCGGTGAGCTTCAGCCGGGATGTGCTTCCGATTCTCTCGGATAAATGCTTCGCCTGCCATGGGCCTGATGCGACACAGGCGAAGGGCGGTTTACGGTTGGATCAACGGGATAGCGTGACGAAGCCAGCGAAGTCCGGTGAAGTTGCGATCACGCCGGGGAAAGTGAAGGAGAGCGAACTGATCGCACGTATCCTCACGAAGGATGAGGATGATCTGATGCCGCCGCCGAGTTCTCACAAGGCGCGACTCACGCCGGAGCAGGTGAAGGTCTTGGAACGGTGGATCGAGCAAGGTGCGGTGTGGGGCAAGCACTGGGCTCTCGAGAAACCGGTGAAAGCGGCGGCGCCCAAGGGAGCGAAACATCCGGTAGATGGTTTCGTGCTGCAAAAATTAGCGGCGCAAAAAGTGAAGCCTTCTCCTGAGGCGGCGAAGCATACGTTGATCCGTCGTGTCTCATTCGATCTGACCGGCTTGCCTCCCACGCCGGAAGAAGTGGATGCGTTCGTGAAGGATCGTTCACCGGATGCGTTCCAAAAAGTGGTGAAGCGGCTTTTGGCCTCGGAACATTTCGGTGAGCGCATGGCGATGTGGTGGCTGGATGCGGCGCGTTATTCGGACACGGATGGTTTTCAATCCGATGATACGCGCACGAACTGGCCTTGGCGTGATTGGGTGGTGGGTGCGTTCAATAGCAACATGCCGTTCGACCAATTCACGCGGGAGCAGTTTGCGGGCGATCTGTTGCCGAACGCGAAGCCGGAGCAAATTCTTGCAACGGCGTTTCATCGCAATCACATGACGAACGGTGAAGGTGGTCGTGATCCCGAAGAATCTCGTGTCGATTACGTGTTGGATCGGGTGAACACCACCGGCACGGTGTGGCTGGGCTTGACACTTGGCTGCACGCAATGCCACACGCACAAGTATGACCCCATCTCGCATGCTGACTATTATCAACTGACCGCGTTCTTCAACAGCATCGACGAGGACGGCAAGGCGGGCAAAGCGGCGAAGCCTTATCTGGCGTATCAATCACCGATGGCCGAACGTGCGGTGAAGGAGGCGCAACAACTAGTAGATGCACGCAAGCCTCGCGAAGCTCAGTCGAAGAAGATAGCGGAAGAGCCGTTCGCGAAATGGCTGAAGGATCAGTCAGCACTCGTGAAGAACGGTTTCAATGCCTGGCATGTCTTGAAAGCGACGGAATTGGAATCCATCGAGGGCACAAAGCTGGCGCAGGAGGCAAATGGGGCGGTGCTGGCGAGCGGGCCGAATCCGAATCATGACGACTATCGCATCATGGCACCGGTAAAGTTATCACGAGTGACGGGTATCAAACTGGAAGTGTTGCCGCACTCCTCGAATACAAGCGGTGGCGTGTCGCGTGGGCAATCGGGTGAGTTCATTTTGACGGATATCAAGGTGCAGGTGCGTCGGACGGGCAGTTCGCAAATCCGTGACATCTTGGTGGGTGAAGCCGTGGCATCCGCTGAGACGGATCAAAAGCAGGCGCGCGAATACGGCAGCATCAAAGGTGTGCTGGATGATGATCCGCGCAATGGCTGGACGACGAAGGGGCTAGACCAGAAAGAGGCACGCACGGCGGTATTCGCCCTCGCGGAGCCGTTGGTGTTGGAAGCGGATGAGGAGATCGTGTTCGAGCTGCGACAGCGTTCGACTCTGGGTGATGCGAACATCGGCTACTTCCGCGTGTCGGTGACGGATCAGGCGGGTTCGGCTGTTCGTAGTGTGGAGCCAGCGCCTTTGGAGCAATTGGCGAAGGCGAAATTGGATGACCTTGCTAAACTGGATGTAAAGCTACGGGAAAAACTGTTCGAGCAATTCCTTGCCGACCATGCGCCGTATCAGGTGGAGAAGAAATTGTTGGAGCGGGCGAACAAACAATTGAGCGAGGTGAAATCCGCAGCAGGTAAACTTAACGTAATGGTGTTAGGCGAACGCAAAGAAGCTCGTGATACGCATGTGCTGATCCGCGGGGTGTGGGATAACAAAGGCGAGAAAGTGCAACGTGGTGTGCCAGCGGCAGTGGCGGACTGGCCCGCGAACGAAGAGAAGACGCGGCTAGGATTGGCGAACTGGCTCGTCTCCCGCGACAACCCACTCACGGCACGCGTGATGGTGAACAATCTGTGGCAGATGCTATTCGGTGCCGGACTGGTGCGGACGCCGGAGGATTTCGGTTTGCAGGGTGAGCGGCCGACGCATCCAGAATTACTGGACTGGCTGGCGGTGGAATTCATGGAGAGCGGCTGGGATGTGAAGCACATGCTGGAGGTGATGGCTACGAGCACGACGTATCGGCAAAGCTCCGTGGTGAACGAAGACATGCTCACGCGTGATCCGGAGAACAAGTTGTTGGCGCGTGGTGCACGCTTCCGTCTGCCGAGCTGGATGTTGCGTGATGCGGCTCTTCGCGGCAGTGGCTTGATGAATGAATCGCTCGGTGGTCCGCCCGTGCGGCCATATCAGCCGGATGGTGTGTGGGAGGAGATTTTCATGGGGCGTTTCCGTTATGAACCGAGCGAAGGGGCGGCGCAGTATCGACGCACGCTTTATGCGTTTTGGCGTCGTTCCATCGCGCCAACGTTCCTGTTCGATTCCGCGCAACGTCGTGTGTGTGAAGTGAGGACGCCTCGAACGAATACGCCGTTGCAGGCACTCACGTTGCTCAATGATCAAAGCTATCTGGAAGCAGGGCGCGCATTGGCGATCAAAGCGGTGCAAGCGACCGGCAAGCCAGAGGATCGAATCACGGACATGATGAAGCGGATGGTCTCACGCGCGCCTTCCAGCAAGGAAGCGGCCGTATTGAAACGCGAACTGGAAAGGGCTCAGGCGTATTACAAGGTGCATCCAGAGGATGCGAAGAAGTTTGTGGCGAGTGGACAGTTGCAAATTGAAACGAATTTGGCGGCAGCTGATGTCGCAGCTTACGCCGTGGTCGCGAGCATGATCCTGAACCTTGATGAGGCTATCACCCATGAATAACCAAGACGTAAACAATCCAGGTCTGCTCACGACGCGCCGTTATTTCTTGGGCCAATGCACTGGCCTTGGATTGGGCGCGATGGCACTAGGACAGATGATCCAGCAGGCGATGGCGGTGGAGCCTATGCGCAATAGCATCGGCGGATTGACGGATTTGCCGCACTTCGCACCGAAGGCGAAGCGGGTGATATTCCTGACGCAATCGGGCGGGCCTTCGCAGATCGAGTTGTTCGATGACAAGCCGGGCTTGAAGAAGTGGGCGGGCATTGAATTGCCGGACACGATCCGCAATGGGCAACGGCTGACGACGATGACGTCGAATCAGAAGCAGCTTGTCATGCCAGCGCGCACGGAGTTCAAGCGGTGTGGACGCAGTGGCGCGACGATCGGCGAGTGGTTGCCGCACTTGCGCGAGGTGGCGGATGATCTGTGTTTCATCAAGTCCATGCACACGGACCAAATCAACCATGCGCCCGCGATGACGCAGTTTCTAACGGGAAATCAACTCGCGGGTCGCCCGAGCATGGGCGCTTGGGTGAGCTATGGTCTCGGCAGTGAGAATCGCAACATGCCGGATTACATGGTGATGATCTCGAAGATGCAGCGACCCAGCGACCAGCCGCTCTATGATCACTACTGGGGCAGCGGGTTTTTGCCGTCGCGTTTCCAAGGTGTGAAGCTGCGGAACTCTAAGGATCCGGTGCTGTATTTGCGCGATCCAGAAGGGCTGCCGCGTGAGGTGCGGCGTGGAATGTTGGATGGCCTCGGCGAACTGAATCAGATGCGGCTCAAGGAAACGGGCGACCCGGAGATCGCGACACGCATCCGGCAATACGAGATGGCGTATCGCATGCAGACGAGCATCCCGGAACTGACGGATCTGAGTGATGAACCGGAATCGACATTTGAACTGTATGGTCCGGATTCGCGGCGGGCGGGGAGTTATGCGGCGAATTGTATCCAAGCACGAAGGTTGGCGGAACGTGGGGTGCGTTTCATCCAATTGTTTCATCCAGATTGGGATCATCACAGCCGCTTGCCATCGTGGTGCTTGGCGCGTTGCCGGGATACGGATCAGGCGAGTGCGGCCTTGATCAAAGATTTGAAACAGCGCGGTATGCTCGATGACACGCTGGTGATCTGGGGCGGTGAATTCGGTCGCGGTGTGGCGGGGCAGGGCAAGTGGGACAGCATCGAGGCCGGGCGCGATCATCATCCGCGCTGCTTCACGATGTGGCTTGCGGGTGGCGGTGTGAAATCGGGCATCACATACGGAGCCACGGATGACTTCAGCTACAACGTAGCGGACAAGCCGGTGCACGTGCATGATCTGCATGCGACGGTGCTGAAGTTGTTAGGCATTGACCATGAACGGCTCACGTATCGACATCAGGGACTGGACTTCAAACTGACCGGTGTGGAGCCAGCGAAGATTGTGAAAGATATATTAGTTTGAGGAGATGCTTATGAAACGACTGCTTTCATGGGTGCTTTTATTGATGGTGGTAGTTCAGGTTCGCGCGGCAGAAAAACGTGAAATCAAACTGTGGCCGCAAGGGATGCCGGAACCTATTGTACCAACCGACCCGGCAGAAGCCGTGGTGAAGGGGCCAGATGGTATCTCGCGTCGCTCGAATGTTTCGCAGCCGCGTCTCTTTGTGCATGAGCCGCCTGCGGGTGTTAAGAAGAGCGGAGCAGGCGTGATCGTGGTGCCGGGCGGTGGCTTCGGCAGATTGGCGGATGAGCATGAAGGCTCGGATGCGTGCGAGTGGTTGGCGAAGAATGGCATCGTGGCGTTTCAACTCGCGTATCGCACTCCCACGAACAAACAGACTGAGCCTCATGCAGGCCCAGTGCAAGATGTGCAGAAGGCGTTGATCGAGGTGCGGAAGTTGGCGGCGGAGTTCGGCGTGGATGCGAAGAAGATTGGTGTGCTGGGATTTTCAGCGGGCGGACAGGTGGCGCTGATTGCGGCGACAAATGAGCCGAGGTTTCTGGGTGCCAATGGAATCGTGAAGCCGGACTTCCTGCTGCTCATCTATCCTTACCAGATTTACGACAAGGCGACGAAAGCTTTGCGCGCAGATATCAAGCTGGAAGCCGGTTTGCCGCCGACGTTCATCGCGCAAGCGGGAGATGACACGGCTTCTCTTCCACAGGGCAGCACATTGCTGTGTCTGGATTTGATCAATCGTAAAACACCGGCGGAGATTCATATTTATGAAAAGGGAGGACATGGTTTCGGCATGCGTCCGCGTGAGGGTGCAACAGGGCCGACGGATTGGCCGGTGCGCTTTGGATTGGCTGCGGTTGCGTGGCTATGCGGAGGCAGTAAAACCATGAGCGTTCTCGTCACTAAGGGCTTTGCATTTGCGCGATTGCGGTTAAAGTATCGCACCATGAAATCCGCATTGCTTGCCTTGGGTGTATTGCTCGGAACTTCTTCAGCTTTTGCTGCGAATTGGCCGCAGTTCCGTGGACCAGAGTTCAATGGTTCCTCCACGGAGAAAAATCTGCCGACTCAATGGTCTAAGACGGAAAAGGTGGCTTGGAGTGTGGATATGCCGGGCACAGGCGCAGCAACGCCGATCGTGTGGGACGATCATGTGTTCGTCTCTTCCACGGATAAGCGCACGCGCTCCACGGTGGCGATGGCGATTGATCGCAAAACTGGTAAGGTGCTCTGGCAGCACACCGTCGGGGCAGGGGATTCGCGCGATGAGCGGTCCAATTATGCCGCACCTTCTCCCGCTACGGATGGCAAGCTGGTGGTGTTCTTTTACGGGAATGGTGATCTCGTTGCTTTTGATTTCTCAGGCAAGAAATTGTGGCAACGCAATCTGCAGAAGGACAACGGTGACTTTGCGTTTCAATGGACTTTCTCGACAAGTCCGTTGCTCTTCGAAGGTAAACTCTACATGCAGGTCTTGCAGCGCGATGTGCCGGTGAATGGTCGTGGTGCGAAGCCGAGCGGTATTGAATCCTATCTCCTCGCGATTGATCCGCAGACGGGGAAAGATATCTGGAAGCACATCCGGCCATCGGATGCGGCGGCTGAATCGTTGGAGGCATTCACCACGCCTGTGCCGTTCGCGAACAATGGCAGGAAGGAATTGCTAATCGCGGGTGGTGATTGTCTGACGGGGCATGATCCAGTGACAGGGAAGGAACTGTGGCGCTCAGGTTCATGGAATCCTACAAAGATCGGACATTGGCGCTTGGTGCCTTCACCCGTGGCTGGAGATGGAGTCATCCTCGGTTGCGCACCGAAGAAGAGTCCGGTGTATGCGGTGAAAGCGGGTGCGAGCGGCAACGTCCCGTGGTTGTGGACAAGTGAGGCGCGCGAAGTTTCCTCCGATGTGCCGACACCGCTTTTCTATGAAGGTGACTTCTTCGTGTTGAGCGACGTGACTTCCTCCATCTCCCGCGTCGAGCCCAAGACCGGCAAGGTGAAATGGACCGTAGCAACTCCGGGCCGCTCTAAGCATGAAGGTTCGCCTACGGGTGCGGATGGCAAAATCTACATCATCAATTTCCTCGGCGATGTAACGGTGGTGAATGCTGCTGATGGCAAAATCCTCAGCACGATTCCCATGGGTGAAGCAGGAGACAACAACACCCGTTCCGTAGTCGTAGCCTCCCAAGGCCAGCTCTTCATCCGCACTAATACCAAACTCTATTGCATCGATGGAGCCACGAAGAAAGTGGCGCTCAACACATCAGGCGAATAACGCCGCCACCGGTTTGCCGCCATCCGTGATCGGCACTGGACGGCTCGCGTCGTAGAGTTCCTTGGCCGGATTGATCCCCAGTGCAGCGCAAATCGTCGCGTGAAAGTCCGGCATCGTGACGGGATTCGTCAGAACTTTTTTCGAGAGTTCGTCGGATTCGCCATATGCACGCCCGTGCTTCAAGCCGCCTCCCGCCATCACCAGCGTGAAGCACTTCGATTGGTGTCCGCGCCCACCACCAGAATCGAATTCCGGCGGACGCCCGAATTCCGTGCCCACCACCACGAGCGTTTTATCCAGCATCTTGCGCTGTTCCAGATCCATTGCCAGCGTTGCCAGTGCGCGATCCAGTTCCTGGATGAGCATGTATTGCTTGAGCTGCCCCTCGTTGTGCGTATCCCAGCCTGTGCCGTTCACGAAATTCAAATTGTGCGACACCTCGACGAATCGCACTCCTGCCTCCACCAATCGACGTGCCAGCAAACAACGTTGGCCAAACTCACTGCCGTATTGATTCCGCAACTCCGCGCGCTCTTCCTTCAATTGAAACAGCCGCATGAAATCCGGTCCCGCCAGTTTCAAGCTCTGCTCGATCACTTCGTTATATTGACGAGTGGCCGCATCATCTGGCGTGGATTGGCGGACCTCTGCGAGCAGTTGTTCCCGGCGCGCCTGCCGCACATTATCCACGCCCGAGTGCCGTACGAAACCATTCGGTCCCGCCTCCGTATCCGTGAGATACAGGTAACCATGCTTCGGCCCGAGAAATCCCGGATCACGTGACGTGTTCGGGTAGCCGATCACCACATACCCTGGTGTCGCTGGCGAAGTCTGCCCCAGCTCATGCGCCACGATGCTGCCGATGCTCGGATACCGGATCGTCTCGCTGAACGGCCGCGCCGTGTGCACGAAGTGTGTCGCCGTTGCGTGTTCATCCACCGTGGAATGCGTGCATGTGCGCAAGAGCGTGAATCGGTCCATCACCTTCGCCATATGCGAGAGATGCTCCGTCACCTTCACGCCTGGCACTGCGGTATCAATCACATTGTAATCTGTACCCGCTTGTTTCGTCTTCGGATTACCGCGCTTCTTTGGATCGAACGTATCGATCTGCGACATCCCGCCGCCCAGCCACAGGAAGATGCAATGCTCCGCCTTGCCTTTCGGGAAATTCGCCGAGGGTGACGCCATCACGTTCGGCAGCAGATTCATCATCGATGCCGTCGCCGCCGCTTTTCCGCCCAATCCCAAGAATTCGCGACGCGATAAGTTTTTGTTCAATCCAGACATCATGGCTCGTTAAGGAATATAAATCGTTTCCGGCGCATTCAGCAAGGCCCAGAGAAAATCCTCCATGCGCGCGCGCCAATCAGCTTCCAGTCGACTCGTGGGCGCTGGTCCTCTCTTCGCTTCATTTTCTTCTACCTGACGCAACACATTCGCCTCTGGCACGATATGATTTCCCCAGCTTACGTAAGGTTTCGGCGCGTGCGGGATGAGCGCGAAATCCTTCGATAACACGCGCTTCTCATATCCCGGCTTGAGCAAGTTGACGAATTTCGCGCGCTCTGTTTCTTTCGGTAAACGCCCTAGAACGCGCAAGAAAACTTCCTCCACCAGTTTCTCGGCGGACTGCTTCTTCAACGCCAGTTCCGTCATCTCTGAATCTTCTGAAAGCCGCGTGAGCCACAAGCTCGCTGTGCCGTTGGCGAGCAACGCCGGTTGCAGCGGATTCGCTTCATTCTTACGCACCGAGATCGGCTCCTGCCGGTTACCATCCCATCCAAACGCCGTCATCAGCTCAGTGATCACTTGCGCCCGTGGCAGATTCAAACTAGGCCGGTCGCGATCATTCGCCGTGTAAACGAATTGCCACGCGCGTTTCGGTTCGCCGAAGTTCAGCGCCAGACGCGGTGTGCGTCCGCTGTCCACATCGATACATACCAAGCCTGTATCGAAATCTTTTCCGTAAGCTGAGAACAGCGAATCCACCAACTGCTCCGCGCTCAAACGCCGTTTGATCGGCGCAGCGAAAAGACGGTTCGCATCCGCATCAGTGCGAGACTGCCGTTGATACGCCTGTGAATTCACGATGAGCCGAACTATATGTTTCAGATCGTAATCATGGCTCACGAATTCTCGCGCCAGCCACTTCAGCAATTCTGGATGCGATGGCTTCGCGTTCTCCCAATCATGCAGCGGCTCCACGATCCCGCGCCCGAAATAGCGATGCCACACGCGGTTCACCATCACCTCGGCGAAACGCTCGTTCTGAGGCGTGGTGATGAGTGCCGCGAGACGCGTGCGTGAATCCGCATTCGCCTCCACAAACCCGCCCGGCAATTCCTCATCCATCAGATTCTTCAGAGTCCATTCCGGTGCCAGCTTTTCACCCGGTTTTAGCGTCACTTGGATGAGCGGCTTGCGACCCGTCGGCAGTTTATCCAGCGCCACCGTGCTCGTCTTCGGCACCTCCACCGATTGCTTCGCCAGCATCGCGCCAAGGTGGAATAAGTCCGCCTGCGTGCTGCGGTGATACGGCGCATCGTGGCACCTCGCACATTTCATCTCGGTGGCGAGCAGTGCTGAACTGATGATGCCCGCCTTCGCTACCATCGGCGAATCATTAAACGCCGCGAGCGAGAAGCCCGCCGGTCCGCCCTCATACGCGCCACCTTCCATGCGCACCAGTTCCGTGATGAACATGTCCATCGGCTTGTTATCGCGGAACGATTCATAGATCCACCAACGGAACGGCCCCGTGTTGTTCAGTGTCGCGTTCACCAGGTTCGGATTTTCCCCCAGCAAATCCTGCCAGAAACCCACCCAATGATCCGCCCAGCGCTTGTCCGCCAGCAACCGCTCGATCAACCGCGCGCGCTTATCCTTGCGCTTGTCCGCGATGAATTCACGCACCTCATCCGCCGTGGGAAAGAGCCCGATCGTATCCAGCGTCACGCGCCGGATGAATTCCCCATCCGTCGTGAGGGCCGCCACTTCGAGCTTCGCTACCGGCGCTTCCTCCGGCCACACCGCGCCTTCCTTCACCCAACGCGCAAGTATTTCGATCTGCGCCGCCGTCAGGCGATCGCCCTTCGGTGGCATGATCTCATCCGCATCCTTCGGATTCAGTCGTTGGATAAACGGACTCTTCTCCGGATGACCGATCACAATGCCCGCCTCCTCCGAATCACCACCCTTAAGCGCCGCGCTCAAGCTATCCAGGCGCAAGCCACCCTTAGGTTTCGCGCTATGGCAGGAGAGACAATTCTTTTCCAAGATCGGCAACACATCGCGATGAAACTGCACCGTGCCCATCTGCGCCTTCGCACTCGCCTGCGCCCGCTCGATGCGCACATTGAGGAATTGATCCAGCGCATTATTCGCCGCGAGAGAAGTGATTGGCGGTTGCGCCACCGGATTCGCCTTCACGTATTCACGCGCCGCCTCATGCCGCATCTTCCAGTAATCCGCATGCTTCGCCCGCGCTTCCGCCCGTCGCGTCGATTCCATCTCATCATACACCGCCTCACGCGTTGCGCGATACGCCACCCAACCCGCATCCGTCAGCGGCACATCGAGCTTCGGTGACAAGATGTGAAATTCATTGGCTCCCGCTCGTGACAAAGCGATCACCGTCTCACCCGGTTCCACGCGGATCAGATCCTTCCCGCGTAATCCACCCAGCAACGTCTCGAATGCAAACGTCTGCGCCTTGCCCGTCGCCGTAAAATTCGTTAGCACCTCATAATCACCCGGCGCACGCTGACGCGTGAACGCACCGAGGCTCAGGAAATTCGTCCGCACCAGATCATGCCCATCCGCGATGGGCGCGGGGAAGGGGAGGGACACCACGGCTTTACCATCCACGCTCAAGCGCGCACCACTCCGCGCCCGCAGCAGCAGATCATACTTTCCGGCAGGCAGCTTGAACGTCGCCGTTGCCCGAACGAGCAAAGGACCACCACGCTCCGCCCGCACACCCGTAGATGTGTATTCCCATGGCAGATGAAAAAATGCGAACGCCGGTTCAGTGTAGCTATCCTCCACTTTCGTCAACTCATTCGTCGGCCACGCACGATTCCCCGGCACCCCCGCCGTGATCACCTCCACCCGCACCGGTTCCGCCGCCATTAAATTCAAACATCCCAATGCCAGCGAACACCAGAGCCACGATAGACGAATACCGAGGCGTATTCCTCCCTCTCGATGTTCGGAGTTCGATGTTCGATGTTGGATGTTTCCGATGAATGCCTTTTGGCTTTCCATTTCTTCCATCCAGCTAAAATGACGTTTCAGACGTTCCATGAGTTTCGGTGACTCATTCAGTGTAGTGGACATCTCCCTCCCGTCACGAACGCAATGGTGGGAGCCTTCACTACCACTTTCGGGTAATCCTCCTGAAACACCCTTTCCACAGAACATCTCCTGATCCTGCTGCCAAGCTGCTGGTAAAATTCTGAAAATGATCTTCCGAGAGCGCGTCTCCGCACTTTTTCCTGTTGCTGTCATAACCGCCTCCTTGCTCATCACTGGTGAAAATACAGCAGAATTTAAAAACTGCAATAGATATTTTAAATAAATTGCGCTTTTAATGAAAAAGATTGCGCTATAACAACATGCAAAGTGTGTGTTTCTTGAAATCGTATGAAAATAATTTGTGGTTTGCGTGGAAAACAGGTTCTTCGCTGTTTTCAGTGGAATGGGGATTTGGTAGGAGGAGGAGATGACACCAGAGCGACTGTTTCATGAGTTATTGGGCTTGGGGATGAACTGGGAGGTGAAGGCGAGCCGGTTTGACCGGGACGACGGATTGGTCGAACTGGAGCTGGCCGAGACGTCCGGGTTGTGGGCGGCGGAGCGCTGTCCGCAGGACGGCGGAGCGGTCTTCTGTTATGACCACACCGAGGAACTGACGTGGCGGCATCTCAATGTGTTCGAGCATCGCTGCCAGATCACCTGCCGGCTGCCCCGAGGCAAGTGCCGCCAGTGCGGGCATGTCTTCCGGGTGCGCCCGCCGTGGGAGGGGCTGAGCACGCACTTCACCAAGGAGTTCGAGGCGTTTGCCCTGGTGTTGCTGCGGGAGATGCCCGTCAAGCGGGTGGCCGCCCTGACGGGCGAAACGGACACCCGGCTGTGGCGATTGCTCTTCCGGCAGGTGGCGGCGGCTTACGCCGAGGCCGACTTCAGCCAGGTCTGCTGCGTGGGCGTGGACGAACTGGCGGTACGCAAGGGCCATGAGTATGTGAGTGTGTTCGCCGATCTGGTCAAACGACGGGTGCTCTTTGCCACGGAGGGCAAGGACCAGACGACGTGGACGCGCTTTATCACGTCGCTGGAAGCACACCATGGCCACCGGCATGCGATCACACAGGCCAGCATGGACATGAGCCGGGCCTATCAGGCGGGGTTGGCCGAGCATTGCCGCAATGCCCAAGTCGTGTTCGACAAGTTCCACGTCCTGCAGAACGCCAACGCGGCGGTGGATGAGGTGCGCCGGGCCGAAGTGCGGACGACACGGGAGGCAGGCGTCTGGCGGGCGTTGCAGAAAAGCCGCTGGTTGTGGCGCAAGAATCCCGAGAACCTGACGCCCAAGGAGCAGGCGCGGCTGGCGGGCATCGACCAGAAAAGCCTATGGACCGCCAAGGCCTATCAGCTGCGGCTGGTTTTGCAGGACATTTACCGGAGTGCTTCAGCCAGCGTGGCCAAACCACGGCTGCGCGTCTGGTGCCGGTGGGTCCGCTGGGTGGCCCGCCACGTCAAAAACCGCGTGTTTGCGCCAATGCTAAAGCTGGCCAAGCTGGTGGAAAACCATCTGCCGGGCATCCTCGCCCATTGGAAATGGGGCCTGACCAACGCCTTCATGGAAGGCTTGAACAGCGTCTTCAGCGCCACCCGCCGCAAAGCGCGTGGTTACCGCTCCTCCACCTACCTCATCACCATGCTCTACTTCCTCGCAGGCAAACTCCGCCTGCCCCAGCACTGAACCCATTCCACTGAAAACAGCGAAGAACC